>JAHDSP010000284.1 GCA_018432645.1 Bacteroidales bacterium
CTTTAGATGGTAGTGCTCGATATGCTAGTGAAAATTGCACAGTATCATTTATAAATGCTGGGGATGGCTCTAATCAGCATCCTACTCAATGTCTGCTAGATTTATATAGCATCTTGCAAACTCAGCATACTCTTGACAACCTCAATATCACTTTTGTAGGAGATCTGAAATATGGTAGAACCGTCCATAGTCTAGTTAAAGCTATGACAGATTTTAATACTACATTTCATTTAGTTTCTCCACTAGAGCTTAAACTTCCAAGTGCTGTAAAATATTATATCAAGAAAAATAATCTCCCCTATTTTCAATATGAAAGATTAGAAGATGCTATTCCTCTGAGTGATATTATTTATATGACACGCATTCAGCAAGAACGTTTCGCAGATCCTATGGAATATGAAAAAGTAAAAAATTCCTATACCCTTAATGCTAACATGCTATCAAATGTGAAACCTAATTTGAAAATTCTTCATCCACTTCCTAGAGTTAATGAAATAGATATCTCTGTTGATGCAACTCCATATGCTTACTACTTTCAACAAGCCCAAAATGGATTATTCGTTAGACAAGCACTTATTTGCTATATGCTAGGAATAGAAGTTTAAAATATTTTAAAAATTAATTTGTATGCAAGATAATTACAATAAAAAAGAATTAAAAGTTTCTGCACTAGAAAATGGCACAGTTATAGACCATATACCTCAAGGTGTAGTTTTACAAGTTTTGAGAGCCTTGCGATTAGAAGATTTTAATGATGCTATTTATTTGGGATCTAATCTAGATAGTCATAAAATGGGGAAAAAAGGTATTATTAAAGTTAGTAATAAATATTTCGAAAAAGATGATATTAATAAAATTGCTTTAATGGCACCTAGTGCTACTATTATTGAAATAAAAAATTATGAAATTATTAGAAAAACTAAAGTAGAGCTACCTGATGAAGTAATCGGATTAGTAAAATGCATTAATCCCAAATGTATCACTAATAATGAAAAGATTACAACAAAATTTATTGTGCAAAATGATTTAGATGAGGTGAAATTTAGCTGCTATTATTGCGAAAAAACTATGAGAAAAGAAGATTTGGAATTCTTGTAAAAAAAAAAATCCGCTATTTTATTAAAAAAAAGGGTATTTAATAAAATTATAATATAAATGATATTATGATTATTTTTGTAAAAAAAGAATAAAATGAAAAATATAGGTGTATTGACATCAGGAGGAGATGCTCCTGGAATGAATGCTGCTATAAGAGCTGTGGTACGTACTGCAATATATAATGGTATAAATGTTTATGGTATTTATGAAGGGTATCACGGTTTAATTGAGAATAATATGTTTAAAATGAGTGTTAGTGATGTTAGCAATATTATTCAAAGAGGTGGCACTATGTTACGTTCTGCACGGAGCAAGCGTTTTTTTGAAAAAGAATATCGTCAAATAGCACGTGAAAATTTGCTTAAAAGAGATATAGATTCATTAATCCTTATTGGTGGTGATGGCACTTTCAAGGGAGCATGTGAATTTAAAAATGAATTTCCTGATATTCAGGTTATAGGCATACCTGGTACTATTGACAACGATTTATATGGAACAGATTATACTATTGGATTTGATACAGCATGTAATACTGTCGTGGAAGCTGTTGATAAAATAAGAGATACTGCTAGCTCTCATAGTAGAATATTTTTTGTAGAAGTAATGGGAAGAGATGCAGGATATATAGCTCTATATACTGGCATTGCTAATGGTGCAGAGGAGATTCTAATACCTGAAACTAAAACTAATATGGATGATCTCGTCGATAATATACAAAATAGGTGGAGAAGTAATAAAAAAAGTTCTATAATTATTGTAGCAGAAGGAGAGGAACTGGGTGGTGCTGTTGAAATTTCAGAAATGGTTAAAGAAAAGCTACCAGACTATGAAATTAGATATACGGTATTAGGCCATATTCAGCGAGGTGGCAATCCTACTCTCAGAGATAGACTTAATGCTTCTAGAATGGGTTATAATGCTGTCAAATCTATTATGATCGGTGATGATAAAATTATGATAGGCATTATGAACGAACGTATTGTAAAAATCCCGCTAGAGAGAGCAGTTAAAAGTTTCAAAGGTGTAGATAAAGATTTATTAGAAATGATGTATGTTTTGGCTATTTAGCTTGTAAAAGTGATTTCACAAAAAAAAGCCAGAACTAATTCTGGCTTTTTTTGTTAATTACAAATTTTCTTTTATTCAATAACTAATTTTTTAATTAATCTAGATCCTTGAGAATTTAGAGAAACTAAATACATACCGGGTTGTAAATTAGATATATCCATAATAGTATGATGAGAGCCAGCTTCTTTCATACCTAGATCTTCAGATTTAACTAATTGGCCATTAAGACTAATAATATCTATAGAAGTATTAGATGCATTTTTTAGAGCAAATTGTATTACTAATTCTGGATCTCTTGTTATATTTGGGAAAGTCAATTGCATACCTTGGAAATAAGAACTAGAATTAATATTTACATAATCTAAATCTACTACAGCAAATAACGAAATATTTACATCTAGAACTCCACCAGTACCAAAGTTAGTACTTACCCAATAATACCTACCTAAAGGAGATTTTGCATATTGAGTATAATGTAAGCCCATTCCATCACCCTCATCATCACTTAATAAATATGCAGTATCACCTTTTTCACGTAAATCTGTGTAATCAGCAACTATACAAAATTCATCAGTTACTAGTATTGTTTGATCTAATTCTTTATATGTAAATAAATTTATAGTATCGATATCACTAATAGGTATAGATACATCGGCATAAGGATTATTGAGATCTGGTCCTGCACCGTATTGATAATTACCCGAAGTACCACCAATTATACAAACATCAGCAGCCATTGGAGTCACAGAAGCTGATAGAGAGGAATTATTATCTTCATCAGTATCAAATTTACCACCAAATATCATTAATAGACCTTCAATACCTACTTGACTAACATTATATAGTTGATAGCACTGTGCCCATCCATCTAAGCTATCAGAATTTACACCAAACCAATAACCGATAGGATTATAATCGGCATCAATTAATCCCCAGATATGCATAGGTCCATCTGGTGAGAAAACAGGGAAGAAATTGTCTGATAAACCTACTGTGTCTAAGGTCTCATTTGTACTTTTAACTACATAATTAATAGTTTTAGTAGTTTTTTGTGGGATAAATCCGTATTTAAACGTACTTTGGTGTGGTTGATTTTGGCTAAATAAAATAGCTACACATAGCATTAATGCCATTGATAAAATTATTCTTAATCCTTTCATAATATTATATTTTTTAGGGTTTCTTATTTCATTTACAAATTTAATATATTTTTTTCATATATTAAATAAAAATATTTAACTATTTTTCTTCTGGTTCTTTAACATCAATGATTTTACCTTCTATCTTAATTTTTTTGCCTGCATAAGGATGATTGAAGTCTAATTTTATTTTATTTTCTATATGATTTATACTTTTAACTCTAAAATAATCTGTTTCACCCTCATCATTATTATATGTAAAATACATATCTTCTGTGAGATCTTTAGCCTTTACATTAGTCATATCAGCGAATTCATTTAAATCAGACTCTACTATTTCATCTTCATCATATTCACCAAAAGCATCTTCTGGTTCTAACACGAAACTAAAACTTTCTCCTGCAGATAATCCTTTAAGACGAGAATAGAAAACTAAATTTTCCATATCATCATCATATAAAATTTCTTCTGGTTCGTTTTCTGATATTTCTACCAAGATTTCTCCATTGGGTTCATCTTCCGATATTTTATAAGCTATGCTTACTAATTTGTTTTTTTCTACTTTCATAAAGAATTTATTTTTTGTATTTTTTACAAAGATAAAAAGTTTTTTTTAAAATAAAAAAATTATTTTGTTAATTATTCATTAATAATTGTAATAGTAACTAATCTGCAATGTGGTAAAAAGCTAAAATCAGATTTACAACTGCTCTTGGGTACTTGTATAGTAAACCTGGTTTGTGCTATGCCATTACCATTTAGCTGATGAAAGATGTTTAACGCTCTTTGCTGAGCTAATGATAAATCTGCAGTTCCTTCATTACTATCTTGATATCCTTTCAATACAATTTTTAAATTAGGATGCTCATATAAAACTTGTATTATGTAAGATAAATATTGAAAAGTAGAGTCATAAATCTGGTATGAATTAGGCTCGAAATAGATAAAAAAAGTTTTAGAACCTCCTGTATCGGGTAGCATTTCTGCCAATGTGTCTTGTCGAGTAGGTGTTTTGAAAAGTTCTTTGTAATCATCAATATTAAATTGACTATTTAATGTAGTTGATGAATCTATGTATGTAGAATCTACTTTTTTATTAGAATAATATAATGCAGAGTCTATTCCTATTTCGCATAATAAAACATCATCTACATAGTAATAGGCTTCTCGTTTACCAAAAGAAAAAATGTTTTTTCTAATGAATTTTTCTTTATCACTTAAATCGAAATTACCTATTGTTAAGAAAAGTTCATTGCCTTGGGCAGTATAAGTTCCAGTTATTTTAATCCACTCTTCTGGATTGTTTTTATCATATAGTCCTTTATCATCTCTAACCTCTATCTGAGGTCTATAAGTATCTAATATTTTAGGTGATATATAATTTGGTGCGTTTGGATAAAAACTAGCTCCAAAAGATCTAGCATAGCTATTAGCATATTTAGATGGAGTAATATATACCTCAAAATAATAAATTTTACCTCTTTCTAAAGTGTTATTTAATCTCACTTGTAAAAATTCATTATAATTTTGTGGCCATAAACGTAAACCCGCATATGCGTTGCCAGTGTGAGCTGGACGTAGAATATAATTTTTATCAAATTTGATTTTATTTACATCCTGCATTTTTTTACTTTTGCTATTTACGAAATAGTCTGCAGTATTAATCTTTTTCCAG
The DNA here is from genome assembly GCA_018432645.1 of Bacteroidales bacterium. Taxonomy (GTDB): domain Bacteria; phylum Bacteroidota; class Bacteroidia; order Bacteroidales; family DTU049; genus DTU049. Next base: position 4,981 of record JAHDSP010000284.1, read on the forward strand.
GGTTTTAAAGTAGATTTGCCATTGCCTTCAAAGCTCGCATTTGGTACTAAATTTACACAATCTTTAGGTATAGTATCTTGTGCTATTAATAAAAAATTAATATTAAAAAAAATTAGTAATATAATGCGAACTGTATTCATCTCATTCAATTCTTGAAAATATTTTTTTAAAATAGTTAA
>JAHDSP010000354.1 GCA_018432645.1 Bacteroidales bacterium
CAAAAGGCTCGATAGAAGGAGGCAAAGTATTGAGTATATCTAAAGCTTGATGATATCTACGAGTATAGTAATTTACTATTTCCATTGGTTCTAATTGTTCTAGACGAGCTTTTTTTTGAATTTTATCTTCACCTTCATCAGCATCATTTTCTAAATGTCCTACATCTGTAATATTACGAACATAGCGCACTTTATAACCTAGCTCTTTCAAATATCTATATAAAACATCAAAAATTATAGCAGGACGAGCATGACCTAAATGTGGATCACCATAAACAGTGGGGCCGCAAACATAAAGACCCACAAAAGGCTCATTAATAGGAATAAATTGGTCTACTTTTTTAGAAAGACTGTTGTATAAATGAAGTGGATGATTCATAAAAATTACAAATTTTTTTCGAAATTAACAGAAAAAAATGAAATGATGAAAAAGTTGTGAATAACGAAATACAAAAATTTGGTTCCTATAACGTTTATTGTGGTTATATTATTTTACCACAAAGAGCACCAAGATATTACACAAAGTTCACAAAGTTTCATCTTTAAGCTTTTTAATTCTATCATTCTCTGTATTCTTTGTGCCTTCTCTGAGAACTTTGTGGTTAATATTTAATTGTCTAATAATAAATAAAATTCATTTTTATAAAATTATTTTTTTAATTTTTACCCATATAAAACGTTATAGAACCATTTTTAATTTTAAAAATCATAGTTATTATTCTATTTCAGTAAAATCTAGCTCGCTCCCTAGTAAACTATGTGGTATGAAATATATTAAAATTTGTATAGCTGCGGCCACTAGAATCCATGTTTTATAATGAGCTTTATTTTTTCTCATTTGCCAAATAGCTATAATCCAAAATATCAGTGATATCAGTGTTTTAGTATCAGTGAGATCATTGCCTACTGGCCAACCTGTCCAGAATGCACCGAATGCATATTTCTGTACTATTGGTCCTAATATAATTCCTCCAAGCAAAATGGAAATAAAAGCTCCATAAGCAAAATTGTACAACTGTTTTTCTCTATTAAATATTACAAAAAATATTGAACCTATGGCAAAAAATATTGATAAAAACATTAACAAAATATGAGGTATCAAAACATATGCTGGGACAGGATCTTTGTATCTCAATATCACAGGTTTCCCTTTATTATTTAGAATTATTTGTTTATCATGATCCTTTAGTACAACCTCATAGATCATTTTCCCCGCTGCTGGTAATTCTGGTAGTGAACCTTTCAACTTACCATTTTCGTATTTCATAGTCTGTATTTGCCAATCATCATTACTTTTGTATCTTTTGTAAATCAGAAGTCCATTAGCTGTCGTATCTCCCACTTCTATCACTATCTCAGCATTATTTTTAGTATCTGCACTGCGAGGAAGCTCATATTTAATTTCATTTCCCTTATAATACACTTTGTCATATACTGGATAGGTAGGTCCAGTAATTCTTTGGAAATATGCTATAGCACATGCAAAAATTATAGAAATAATATAAATAACCCAATTTTTCATATTCAAAAAATTACTTGGATATTAAAAATCCATACCAAGATTAAACATCATAAAAGCAAAAACATCAGTTACTTCATCTATTACCTTAGACATTGGTTTGCCACCACCATGACCTGCTTCAGTTTCTATTCTTATCAAAACAGGATTGTTACCAGTATGTTTTTCTTGTAGAGTAGCAATAAATTTGAATGAATGAGCGGGCACTACTCTATCATCATGATCTGCAGTAGTTACTAAAGTAGCAGGATATTCTACACCTTCACGAATATTATGAAGTGGAGAATAAGCATATAAATATTTAAAATCTTCAGGATTATCACTACTACCATAGTCTCCTACCCATGCCCAGCCAATTGTAAATTTATGATAACGTAGCATATCCATTACACCTACAGCAGGCAGAGCTACTTTAAATAAATCTGGTCTCTGAGTCATCACTGCACCTACTAATAATCCACCATTAGAGCCACCATTTATAGCTAATTTAGATGGAGAAGTATAATTATGTGCTATTAAATATTCTGCTGCAGCTATGAAATCATCAAAAACATTTTGTTTTCTCTCTTTTGTACCTGCTTCGTGCCATTCTTTGCCATATTCTCCACCACCACGTATATTGGGCACAGCATAAATACCACCTTTTTCTAAAAAAGGAATTATTTTTATGCTAAATGTCGGCAATACACTAATATTGAAGCCACCATATCCATATAGCAATGTAGGATTATTTCCATCCAATTTAATATTTTTTTTATGTGTTATAAACATTGGAATTTTTGTTCCATCTTTTGAAGTGTAAAATACCTGCTCAGTGATATAATCGTCTGGATTAAATTTCAATGATGTTTTGAAAAATTCTGTTAGTGTTTTGGTATCTGCATTATATTTAAAAATAGTAGGTGGATATATATATGAAGTAAAAGTAAAATAAATATTATTATGCTCAAAATATGTATTAATACCTGTAACTGTCCCCATTGCTGGTAGTTCTATTTCATTTAATATTTTACCCATTTTATCAGCTAAATACATTTTACTTTTCACATCTTCCTGATAGTGAAGCAGCCAATAGTCTTTAGTAGACGAGATGCCAGTTAAAACATTTTTGTTCTCATTAATAACTGTTTCTATTGTGAATGGTTGTTTATCTAAAACCACTTTGATCAATTTATAATTAGGAGCATTATCATTTGTCATGAAATAAGCCACATTGTCGATAATATCTACTAGAGAATAATCATTTTCGAAACCGTTAAATAGTAATTGGAAACTATTATTTTTGATTGGCAATTTAGATACATATAATTGCAGACCACTGGTAGCCTCAGTTTCATATAAAAAAGCATATTTTTCATTTCTATCTGTTTGGATAGTATAATTTCTAAGAGGATACTCATTATTCTCATAGATTAATTTATCTTTTTGCTGTGTAGTTCCTAGCTTGTGATAATAAACTTTGTGATATTCATTTTTTGCTGTTAGAGCTTTAGAACTGTCTTTGATTTCATAACCACTATAAAAGAATCCATCTTTATACCAAGCAATATCAGTAAATTTAGCCCATTTGATATGATCTGGAAGTAATCGCATTGCATTCATGTCAAAAACAAAAATTTCTACCCAATCGCTGCCAGCTTTAGAAATACCATAAGCTAGATATTTATTGTCATGAGAAAATGATAAAGCACTTAATGCA
>JAHDSP010000488.1 GCA_018432645.1 Bacteroidales bacterium
CTCATTGATATTTTTAATATTTTCTAAACCGCTAACTATTTTGAATTCTAATTTTTTGCCCGTATATTCAGATAGCCATCTTGGTATTTTAACCCTTCCTATGTCGTCATCGCAGGTTACCTCATGAGTACAACTTTCAAGGATAAGAATTTTGTCATTATCTTTTAACTCATCAATATATGGAGTGCCTTTCACATAATAATTAAATTCACCTTTTTTGCTGGCTAATAAAATACTAAATGACGTTAATAAAATGTGCTCTGGGATAATTTTATTTACAAAAGAAAATACTTGACTATCGGTGATTACTAGTGAAGGTTCTGGAGATATAGTTTTGATAACTTGTTCAGCTTCATTTTCTTTACAAACTATAGCTATAGAGTCATTATCTAAAACATCTCTAATAGTTTGCACTTGAGGTAATATTAATCTGCCCTCAGGAGCTTCTGAATCTATTGGAGTTATCAAAAGAACTATACTACCAGGATTTACAATATCACCAATAACGTTTGGAGTTTTAAAAGCACTCTCGGGAATATATAATTTCAATAAATCTATTAGTGACTGTAAATCATCATTTTTAGTAGAGCAATCAATCACAGGTACATTGTAGTTTTGCTCGAGTTTATTTTTTAATTCTGGAGATAATGGTTCTATATCCGATTTATTATGTACTATTATAAATGGAACATTGCGATTTTTAAATTCAGTTATTAAATTTTTTTCTATTTCATCGAAAGTATTATATGCTATTAGTAAAATAGCAAAATCGATTAAATCTAAAGATTCTAATGTTTTTTGTACACGTAGCTTACCCAATTCTCCTGTATCATCTATGCCAGCAGTATCTATCATCACCACAGGACCTATTTGAAAAATTTCAATAGCTTTTTTCACTATATCAGTAGTAGTACCAGCTATATCGCTCACGATAGCTATATCTTGTTTAGTGATTTTATTTATTAATGAACTTTTACCATAATTTCTTCTCCCATATATCCCAATATGAGGTCTCAATTCATTACCTTTTTTCATTTTTTATTTAGCTTATTAATTATTGTCTATTTTATTAATTTTTTACAAATTTACTAAAACTTAAGCAGTGTATTACAAAAATGATAAATATAATTTAAAAAAATCAATGTAAAGCTATTAAAATTCTGAATAATAGAATAATTTATATTTTTTAGATTATGAATTTGAAATATTTAGCTGCCACATACATATAGCAGCTGCAGTAGCCGCATTCAATGATTCGGGCAAATTATATACATTATTCCTAGGTATTTTAATTTTTTTTGTAGCCATAGAGAG
>JAHDSP010000517.1 GCA_018432645.1 Bacteroidales bacterium
AAAGTATCTGCAGAACTACCTTATGTGGTTTGTAGTGATGAATAAATACTTGAAAGATGAAGTAGAGTCAGACATTGGGCGACTTTTGAACTTGTCATCACACGATAGGTGGGCGTGGGAGCGGTATTGGAGCTTGATAAAATTGAAATATTCATATAATACTTAATTTTTAACAATTGAAAATTGTTAATATTCCTTTACCCTTTTGCCCTTAATTATTCTGAATGAATATCAATCCTTTACTATATCCCTCATCTTAACATTTATCAAAAAATACATTTTATCAATTTTTTTCTGTTAATTTTGCAAAATTTTTTAACTGTGGAAGAAATATTATCGATGCTTGGCTTTATAGTTTTGGTAGCTATTCTAATGTTTATTGATCTGAAAGTAGGTAAAACTCAGCATCATGTCATGACACTGAAATCTGCAGCATTATGGACAGTATTTTGGATTGGCGCAGGTGTATTATTTGGTTTTAGTCTATTGATTTGGGGACATCATATTCATTCCATTCATTCAATGGAGGATTTATCCTTAATCATACAAAAGCATCATCACTTGATAAATATTAGTGGCTTATCTTTTGATGAAGCATTGAAATTATACAGACAAAATCTCACAATAGAATATTTCACTGGATATTTCATTGAGAAATCTTTGTCATTAGATAATATTTTTGTGTGGTTACTAATATTTATGTCTTTTAATGTACCAGAGAAAAATTATAAAGATATATTATTTTGGGGAATAGTGGGGGCAGTGGTATTTAGATTTATTTTTATTTTTGGTTTATCATCGCTATTAAGTGCATTTGAATGGGTACTTTTCATATTTGCTGCTATACTGCTATATACTGGTATTAGAATGTTTTTTAGGAAAAAAGATAATGAAGAAAAAGAAAAAGAAAAGTATAAAAATCATTTTTTAGTTAAATGGTTTTCTAAATTTCGCCATTTTTACCCTGAATATGATAGAGGTTTCTTTTTTAAGAAAGGAGGATTTACCTTTGTTACAGGTAGTTTTCTAGTACTTTGTATTATTGAATTAACAGATGTTATTTTTGCTATAGATTCTATCCCTGCTATATTTGCTATTACTGCTGATCCATTTATAATTTATTTTTCAAATATTTTTGCTATTTTAGGACTGAGAGCATTGTTTTTCTTAATTTATCACGGCTTACGCAGTTTGTATTATCTGAATTATGGATTAGGAGCCTTACTTACATTGATGGGTGTTAAAATCCTTGCAAGTGATTGGTTACACGAAATAGGATTTACAAATGTTCATAGTTTAATATTAGTATTAGGTATTATTACTATTACTATTGTCGCGTCATTATTAAAAAAGAATCATTCTAAAGTTAAAGAAAATGTTAAGAAGTAATAATTGTGGAGAGCTAAGAATAAATGATTTAGATAGCCAGGTAAGTTTATGTGGTTGGGTGCACCATATTAGAGATCTAGGTAAATTATTATTTATTGATCTTAGAGATCGCTATGGTACTACTCAAATATATTTCGATGCTAATAATAAACCAGAATTGTATCAAAGAGCTAAACAATTAGGTAGAGAATATGTGATACAAGTCATTGGTACTGTCAGAGAGAGAAGTAATAAAAATCCTAAAATGCCAACAGGTGATATAGAAATCGATGTAGAAGAGCTGACGGTACTTAATTCTTCTCAAATTCCCCCTTTCACCATAGAAGATGATACTGATGGTAGCGAAGAGATGAGATTGCAATATAGATATTTAGATCTTCGTAGAAATGTGATGAAAGACACAATGATTTTTAGGCATAAGCTTAATTTATCTATCAGAAATTTCCTCAGCGAAAAAGATTTTTTAGAAATAGAAACTCCTTTTCTCATCAAAAGTACTCCTGAGGGTGCTAGAGATTTCATCGTGCCATCCAGACTAAATCCTGGTAATTTCTATGCTTTACCTCAATCTCCTCAATTACTGAAGCAATTATTGATGTTTGCTGGCATGGATAGATATTTTCAAATAGTGCGTTGTTTCAGAGACGAAGATTTCAGAGCCGATAGGCAACCTGAATTTACACAGTTAGACTGCGAAATGTCTTTTGTGAAGCAAGAAGACATACTCGATCTATTCGAAAATATGATGAAAAATCTTTTTAAAAAATTACTCGATATTGATTTGCCTACTTTTCCCAGACTTACTTATAAAGAAGCTATGGAAACTTATGGTAGTGATAAACCAGACCTTCGTTTTGATATGCCTATCATTAATTTATCTGATAAATTAAAAGGTAATGGATTTAAAATCTTTGATGAATCAGAATATGTCGGAGGATTACTACTTGATAATCAGCCATCAGTATCACGCAAACATATAGATAAATTCACCGAATGGGTAAAAAGTCCTCAGGTGGGTGGCAGCGGACTCGCATACATTAGATATGTAGATGGTCAAATCAAATCTTCTATTTCTCAATTTTTTACTAATGAGTTTTTACAAGATGTCATGAGTTCACTAAATGCTTCTACAAACGATATTCTATTTATTATTAGTGGTAATAAAGACAAATCTTTGAAAATTTTAGGAGATTTTAGGTTATATTTAGCAAAACAATATAATTTAATACAAAAAAATATATTTAAACCTTTATGGGTAATAGATTTTCCTATGTTTGAATGGGATGAAGAAACCAAACGTTTCACTTCTTCGCATCATCCATTTACAAGTCCATTGGAGGAAGATATTGATTTATTAGAAACTAATCCATCTATTGCCAGATCTAATGCTTATGATATGGTAATGAATGGTGCAGAACTGGGCGGTGGCTCTATAAGAATTCACGATAAAAATTTGCAAAAAAAGATTTTTAAATTATTAAATTTGACTGATCAAGAAGCAGAAGATAAATTTGGGTTCTTTTTAAAAGCTTTAGATTATGGTGCTCCACCACATGGAGGCATTGCTTTTGGTATTGATAGAATAGTAGCTGTCATGCTCGGACTTAATAGCATTAGAGACGTGATAGCTTTCCCTAAAAATAATATGGGCAAAGATCTGATGATGCAGGCTCCTGCTCCCGTATCTGAAGAGCAATTAAAAGAATTGCATATTAAAATTCAATAATCTTACTAATATTCTACTTAATATTTAATAAAGATTAACTTGTATTGAAATAGTAAAATAGGTAAATTTTTATAAAAAATTTTTATTAAAAGAATACCTTTAAAATAAATTAGTAAGCTCTAGTAATACCGCATTTCCCAATGCGGAGACTTTTCTTTGTGTGGCTGACAAAGAAAAGTATATAAGATAAAAATTTATTAAAAAATATTCATTAATTTTATCTAAAAAAATATTTTTATGTACACCACTAACGAGCCAGACAACGAGACCAATTACACATACTTCGGGGCAAGATATTATGATAGTGAGCTGAGTGTGTGGCTGTCAGTGGATCCGATGAGTGATGAAAGGAGCTGGGTGAATCCTTATGCATATTGTCAGTGGAATTCATTAGTAAGAATTGATCCGAATGGATTATTTGATATAGAAACAGGTACTATTGAAAAAGGAGATAATTTAACCAAAATAACTAAACAAATCAATGAAAAATTTGGCGTAAAATTAACGATTAGTGATATAGCTAAGGCAAATAATATTGAAGATGTAAACAAAATTCAAGTGGGAAATAAAATTGCTTGGCCTGGTCAAAACGTAGAATTAAATTTTGATTTAAAATCGTTTAAAGTTACAGATGCAACTTATGGTATAAATATGCCAGGATTATCAAGGGAAGCTACAAGTGGAAGAAAAGGTTATCAAAGTTCTGAATTTCAATCGGTAGAAGATAAGGGGCCTATTCCTGAAGGAAGTTATATGGTTGATCCTGCACGAACACAATCATATTCATCTACTTCAACATGAGACAGGCTTAAAGGTACTGTTGGTTTAGGGAAATGGCCTGGAGGTAAGGATTCATGGGGAGATACTAGAACATGGCTAACTCCAATGAAAGGAACAAATACTTTTGGAAGGAGTAATTTTTCTATCCACGGAGGCACAATCCCTGGTTCAGCAGGATGTATAGACTTAACAGGTAAAAATAACAGTTTTCACAATTGGCTAAAATCATATGGGAAACCTATTAAACTAAATGTGAAATATTAGTAATAATGAAAACGATAATAAAATCATTAAAGATATTAATAACTGTTATAGAGATCTTATTGTTCTTTATTTGTTCTTCTGAGCTAATAAATTTTTTACTGCATCCTGAAATCTATCCTATAGGTTCAGAAGTTGTAGATAAATCAGGTTGGGCATATAGAAGTAATTTTACTTTTATCTTTTTCAATTCTATTATGATTATACTTTCAATTATATTATCTTTTTTTGCATTTAGGAGTAAAAAAATCAAATTTCTTTTACTGATATTATTGTTAGTAATTTGCCAAATAGGATGCTTGATTTTATTATAATCAACCATATGAGTAATAAATCCTACGCTTAAACATTAAATCAACTAATCCTAAATAAAACGTGAGCAATCAAAGCTCTAGTTTTATTGTCGCTTTTATATAAACAGAAAGAAATAAAGACATTTAAAAATTCATTTTACTAAGGATTATGTTTTAAAGTGAAGTGGAGGGGGTTTGGAGTATAAGGCCCCGTAAAACATTTTTTTCGTTTTCAAAATTTATGCTTTAGAAAAATAAAATTTACACATTACAAAATTTAAAATTTGTGTTACAAAATTTTCAGGGTGCTATTTTGTCAAAAGGCGTCAATGTTGTGCAGCATTTACAGTACATCCTCTAATGCGAGCTCTTCGTCTCCTAGCAAAACTCTGAGTTTGCTTTAAACACATCTTTAGATGTGTCCCACCCGCATTGGGAAATAATTTGTAATAAAACAAGCAAGCAGCGTTGGGTAAAAGGGTTTACACTGTTTGAGCAAGCGAAAGCTTGCGAGTTTGTAAACCCCAAAGGGTGATTGCGTAGTTTATAACTACCCTGTCAGGCTTTGCCTGACACCCCTTCGGAGAAGGGGAATCGCACTGTATTCCCCTCTAATAGAGGGGATGTCTCGTAGAGACAGGGG
>JAHDSP010000217.1 GCA_018432645.1 Bacteroidales bacterium
AAACTATACTCCAAAATAGTATATCTAAAGTAAAAGTTTTGAAAATAGTAAAAATTATGATAACATTTAAATTTAACAATAAATATATTGTTTTCGAGAAATAAATAATATTTTTTAAAGATTTTTAATATTTTTCCCAGCTATTACTAATACAATTTCGCCTTTCCATTTTTTATCTTTTGTTTGTTCAATGATTTCTGAGAGTTGTCCTCTAATAAATTCTTCATGCATTTTAGTTAATTCTCTACAAATAGCAATAGGATGATCAGGGCTAAAAAACTCTAACATTTCTTGTAGAGTTTTATTTATTCTATAAGGAGATTCATAAATCACAGAAGTATAAGGATAATTATTAATAAACTCTAATCTTTGTTTTCGACCAGATTTTGTTGGCAAAAATCCTTCAAAATGGAATTTGTCACATGGTAATCCACTACCCACTAAAGCTACTAATAATGCTGAGGCGCCAGGTATTACTTCCACATCTATACCTATTTTAATACAATTTCTTATTAATAAATATCCAGGATCACTAATAGCTGGCATACCAGCCTCACTCAATAAAATTGGGAAAGTATACGTTTGTATCTCATTTATTAGTATATCAACTATTCTATGTTCATTATCTTTATGATAACTTAGAAATTTTTTATTTAATAAATCAATATCCAACAATCTGAACAATCTATTGGCAGATCTAGTATCTTCGCAAATTATCAGATCAGCTTGTTTAAAATAATTTAAAGATCTAATAGTGATATCTTCTAAATTACCAATTGGAGTAGGCACTATATGTAAAATTTGAGACATATTTTTTTAATTAATTTTTTTATATTTACAAAAATATTATTTATTTTTTAAAATATTTTTTTAATTTTGTAATTAAATAAAATTTACGTGTATGAAAAAAACAGCATTTTTAATTATTTTATTTAGTTTTTCTTTGTTTATTTATGGTCAAAATAAACAAAATGATGGGCGAATAGTCCCCATATCACAAAAAATTCAAAATCAAACCTGGCTAAATAGAGTTACAGACCTAGATTTTAGCTATTCTATTTTAAAATCTAATTTTAATTGGCAATCTATAAAACAAGAAGATTCTATAAGAGAATCACAAAAATTGCCAAGACGAATTGGTTTCTCATTGCTTATAGATTTGAATTTATTAAATGATATTACTCCTATAGACGAAGATGGATATTATATATATAGGTATAAAATATTTGCTGAAGATGCAAAAAAAGTTGGCTTCGTCTTTGATGATTTCTATTTACAACCTGGAGATGAAATATATATAGCAAATGAGAATGGCCAAGTTTTAGGTCCGATTACTGAAGCAGAAAATAAAGCATCAGGAATGTATTCTACAATTCCAATAAATGGACAAGAGATTACATTGATCTATGTAAAACAGCAGAATGGCCTTGCTTTGTCTAGATTGCATTTATCAGAAATAGTATATATTTATTATGAAGAAAAAGCTGAAAAAGATTTAGGAGATGCACAATCATGCCAAGTAAATATAAATTGTTCTCCTGAAGGAGACAATTGGCAGGTACAGAAACGAGGTGTAGCACGTATTAGTTTTAGAGAAGGTAGCAGCTGGTATCTATGTAGTGGAACCTTAATCAATAATACAGCAAATGATGGTACACCTTATTTTTTGACAGCATATCATTGTGGTGGTAATGCATCTGCTGCAGATAGAAATGTTTGGCAGTTTTATTTTAATTATGAACGTCCTGGATGCTCTAATACAGGAACACCTCCCAATAATGTAATTACAGGATGTACCTACAAAGCTGGTGGAGATATTTCTGGTGGTAGTGATTTTCAATTATTACTTTTAAGCTCTTCTCCTTCCTTGTCTTGGAATCCATATTACAATGGCTGGAGTAGATCTACTACAGCTAGTCCAAGTGGTGTTGGCATTCACCATCCTTCTGGTGATGCGAAAAAAATATCTACTTACACACAAACATTAGGAACAGGTAGTTGGAGTGGGGGCATGAGCAGTGCTCATTGGACAGTTAAATGGGCACAAACTACCAATGGCTGGGGAGTAACTGAAGGTGGTAGTAGTGGTTCACCTATATTTGATAATAATAAAAGAGTAGTTGGGACACTGACAGGAGGTAGTTCCGATTGTAGTAATCAAACTACAGCTAAAGATTATTATGGTAAATTTTCTAAACATTGGGATGCTAATGGTACTAGCAATGATAAAAAATTGCAACCTTGGTTAGATCCATTAGGTACTAATCCTACTACTTTAGATGGTTATGATCCTAATAATCCTTCTGGCGTAAATAATCCACAAAATTTCGTAGCTACATCCATATCACAATCTCAAATAAATTTATCATGGAGTTTAAACTCAAGTAATAATCCTGTTTTATTAGTTTATAATACAACAAATACCTTCGGTACACCTACATCTGGTACTAACTATAATGTTGGGCAAACAATATCAGGTGGGGGTACAGTTATATATAAAGGTACTAATACATCTTTTGCACACACTGGATTAAATGATGGGACAACATATTATTACAAAATATTTTCAATTGCTACTGGCAATGACTATTCAAGTGGTGTAACAGCTCAGGCTACTACTTGGTGGCAAGGAGCTGGTTTTAGTTTAGATTTCGAAGCATGTGCAGATTGGAGTACAGACTTCACTCCATGGACATCCTATGATGGTGATGGTAAAGACACTTATGGCTCTAGTGATTGTGATTTCACTGGTGAAGGAACAGCATTTGGCTTTATGGCTTTTAATCCTTCCTTATCTGGCTGTTTCTCTACTCATGGTGGACAAAGATGTGGTGTATCCATTTGTCCTGGAGATGCTACAGAATCTAATGACTGGATTATTTCTCCACAAATACAAATGAATAATAATGGTTCTATCAGTTTTTGGGTTTATTCACCAAAACCAGGCACATGGGGTGAAGAAACTTATGATGTTTTAGTATCTACTACAAATAATCAACCTTCTAGCTTTATAGCTATAGCCACAGATGAAATAGCTCCAACTTCTTGGACTCAAAAAACCTATTCTTTATCAGCTTACAATAATCAAGCAATTTATGTAGCTATCAGGCATAAAGCTGCTGACAAATTTATGATGATGATAGATGACATTGTCATAGATACGGGTACTGTTTCATCTACTAATCCCTTAAACTTCACTGCTACACCTATCTCACAATCTCAAATCGATTTATCATGGAGTTTAAATTCAAGTAATGATCCAGTTTTATTAGTTTATAATACTACAAATACTTTTGGTACACCCATAAATGGTACTAACTATAATGTTGGACAAACAATACCAGGTGGAGGTACAGTTATTTATAATGGTACTAATACAACTTTTTCACATACTGGGTTAAACTCTAATACAACCTATTATTATAAAATATTCTCAATAATGACTGGCAATACATATTCCACTGGCGTTACTGATCAGGCTACTACTTTACCAGAACCTATTTCGGGTTTTAGTTTAGATTTCGAAGCATGTGCAGATTGGAGTACAGACTTCGCACCTTGGACATCCTATGATGGTGATGGTAAAACCACTTATCAATCTGCTGATTGTGATTTCACTGGTGAGGGAACAGCATTTGGCTTTATGGCTTTTAATCCTTCCTTAGCTGGCTGTTTCTCTACTCATGGTGGAGATAGATGTGGTGTATCCATTTGTCCTTCTGACGCTTCTGAATCTAATGACTTGATTATTTCTCCTCAAATACAAATGAGAAATAATGGTTCTATAAGTTTTTGGGTTTATTCGCCAAAACCAAGCACATGGGGTGAAGAAACTTATGATGTTTTAGTATCTACTACAAATAATCAACCTGCTAGCTTTACAGCTATAGCCACAGATGAAATAGCTCCAACTTCTTGGACTCAAAAAACCTATTCTTTATCAACTTATAATAATCAAATAATTTATGTAGCTATCAGGCATAAAGCTGCTGACAAATTTATGATGATGATAGATGACATTGTCATAGATACGGGTACTGTTTCATCTACAAATCCAGTTGCATCTTTTACTTACAGCCCATCTAATATTTGCCAAGGTTCACAGGTGCAATTTACTAATACTTCTCAAAATGCTACTTCATACAGCTGGTCTTTTCCAGGAGGTAATCCATCTACTAGTTCTCAAGATAATTCTGTAGTTACATTCAACACTGCAGGTAATATTAATGTAACACTTATTGCATTTAATGGTACTATTTCAGATACAATTATTCAACAAATTACTGTATATCCATTACCCAATGTTAGTGCTTCTGCCAATCCAACCTCTATTTGTGTTGGAGGTAGTTCTATACTTAGTGCTAGTGGTGCTGATACATACAATTGGAGCAATGGAATGACTGGTTCACAAATAACTGTTTCCCCTACTACCACAACAACTTATACCGTTACTGGCACTTCTACTGCTGGATGTACAAATACTGCCACTGTAATGGTAAATATTAACACATCTATCGATATAACTGCTACTGCAAACCCTAGTGATATTTGTGTAGGAGGAAACACAGAATTAACAGCAAGTGGAGCAAGTAGTTATTCATGGAGTAATGGTATGACTGGTGCTACAATAACTGTATCTCCAACTTCTACTACCACATACAGTGTTACAGGTAGTAGTGGTGGATGTACGGGTACTACTACTGTTTCAGTAACTATAAATCCATTACCCAATGTTAGTGCTTCTGCTAATCCAACCTCTATTTGTGTTGGAGATAGTTCTATAATTATTGCTAGTGGTGCAGCTACATACATTTGGAGCAATGGAATGACTGGTTCACAAATAACTGTTTCGCCAGCTACTTCAAGTACTTATACTGTAACTGGTACTAATCTGAATGGATGTACAAATACCGCTACCTTTTCCATTACAGTTAATGCATTACCAACAATAAACATTAATGCTAATCCACAGTCTATCTGCATAGGTACCAGTACTATTCTCTCCGCTAGTGGTGCAACTACATACAATTGGAGCAATGGAATGACTGGTTCACAAATAACTGTTTCCCCTTCATCTAGTACTATTTATACTGTAACTGGTACTAACTCATCTAATTGCTCTAATACAGCTACTATCAGTGTAACTGTAGAAACTATGCCTAGTGCTGGAACTATAAGTACCAGTAATCCTCAATTATGCCAAAATGAATTGCTAACATTGACTTTAAATGATTACTCTCCTAATAGTAATATCCAATGGCAGATATCTACTGATGGTATAAATTGGAATGATATAGCAGGTGCTACTACCAGTAATTATAATTATACTTTTACATCAGCTGGTATATATAATTTCAGAGCTAAAGTATCAAACAGTTGTACTAGCGTATATTCTGATCCAATTATTATAACAGTAAATCCTTTACCTACACCAGGAACAGCATCAGCTGATACTACAACAATTTGTCAAAATAATTCTGTCTTACTTACCTTGTCAGGATATAGCAGTGGCACAACTATTCAATGGCAAACATCCAACGATAATTTCTCCTGGAATAATATCTCTGGTGCTAATTCAGCAGTTTACAATTATACTCCTACAAATGCTGGTACTATATATATTAGAGCACAGCTAACCAATGATTGTGGTTCTGCTTTTAGTAATTCTATTATTATTAATGTAGAAGCTATTCCTAATGGTGGCAATATTAATACTAGTTCCAATACCATTTGTCAAAATGATAATGTAGCACTAATACTAACTGGACAAACACCTATGACCTCACTACAATGGCAATTGTCCACAGATAATAGTACATGGTATAATATTTCTGGCGCTAATACGTCTAATTATAATTTTATTGCTAATAATCTAGGTACCTATTATTTCAGAGTGATCGTTTCTAATAACTGTGGTACTGCTACTAGTAATGTAGCAAGTTTAACAGTAAATCCTATACCACCTACTCCTACTATTTCTTTGATTAGCTCTTACCCACCAATTCTATATTCTAATGCAACAACAGGAAATCAATGGTATAATCTGAATGGAGCAATACAAGGTGCTACCAATCAAACTTATCAAGTAATAGAAAATGGAACTTATTACGTCATAGTTACCGAAAATAATTGTCAATCATTGCCTTCTGAATCTATAACTATAGATAATGTAAGTATAGAATCTTATGATAATGATGATGTAATTGTTTACCCCATTCCTGCTAGTGATATGATTTATATTCAAACTAATAAAAATATTTCTGAATTGCTATTAATAGATGCTATAGGTAGAGTAGTCGCCATTAGTAATGATTCTCAACTAAATGTGAGTGATTTGAGTAATGGTGTTTATCAACTATTAATAAAATTTGAAAATGATAGATTGATCTTACCTGTAATAATCGAGAAATAAATATATTTAGTGCAATAATTTTGATGATCTATGTGATATTTGTCAGTTATTGATGAGTATAAACTATTTATGATTAATTTTGTAGAAAAACAAAACAATTATGGAAAGAAATAAAGGAATAATCACATTTGGTGGAAATCCAGTAACCTTATTAGGTAATTTAGTTAAAGTTGGCATAGAAGCTCCAGACTTTAAAGTTGTAGATAAAGATTTAAATGAAAAAAGATTGCATGATTTTAAAGGGAAAAAAATAATTTTATCTGTTATGCCATCTATTGATACACCTGTATGTGCTACACAAACACGTACTTTTAATAAATTAGCCACTTCTATGGATGATAATACAGTAGTGTTAACTTTATCTATGGATATGCCTTTTGCTCTTAATAGATTCTGTGCTGCTGAAGGTATTAAAAATGTAATACCATTAAGTGATTATAAATATAGAGAATTTGGTGAAAAATATGGATTTCTAATAGAAGAATTAATGCTATTAGCTCGAGGTGTTGTAATAATAGATACTAATGGTATAGTTAGATATGTAGAATATGTAAAAGAAGCTACTAATGAACCTAATTATAATGCTGCTTTAGAAGCTCTCAAGATGATATAATTTTTTTATCAAAAAAACATAAAGATATCGAGCTATTAAAAATTTATTAATTATTGGAAAAAACGTTGTATTTTTACACATTTATGTTTAACTTTTCATGTTAAATATATTTATTAATTTTGTAAAAAATAATAAATATGGAATACTCAATTGAAAACATTGAAAAGATGCTAGCTCTGACCAAAGAGGGCAAGCGTGAATTCCTAGATAATCTC
Organism: Bacteroidales bacterium; assembly: GCA_018432645.1. Lineage (GTDB taxonomy): Bacteria > Bacteroidota > Bacteroidia > Bacteroidales > DTU049 > DTU049. The sequence goes on from JAHDSP010000217.1 coordinate 7,241, forward strand.
CACGAATTTCTCAATGAGAACAAATTGACAGCATTAGATTATCAGAGAATCAAGATTCTATCAACTGCTCCCATTTGTCCCAGATGTGATTGCGAATATGTAACTAAAGCTGGTAAGAGTGATGGCAGACAAGTCTATAAATGCAAAAAATGTGGCT
>JAHDSP010000112.1 GCA_018432645.1 Bacteroidales bacterium
GCATCACTGAGCAATAAATATTCATATTTAGAATTTTTTATACCTATAGATAAAGGGAATTTTTTACCTCTGTATGAGCTTATTATATTATTTTCTAATTTTAAATAATTTAAATTAACATATTTATTTTTAAAATTGCAAATGATATCCTCAGTGTCGTCTGTAGAGTTATCATCTACTACTAATACTTCATATTCATTAGGATATTTTTGCTCACAAATGAATGGTAAATTTTTTTTAAGATTATAGCTTTCATCTTTAGCAACTATAATAATACTAGCAGGAGGATATGCATTATTTTTCTTTGCTTTATAAAATGCTAAACGTACAAAAATTACTAAATAATATATAATTATTAGAAAAAATACAATTAATAAACTTATAGTCAATGGATTAGTTAAATTTATCGCAATCATAATGTGGCAAAATTACAAATAGATATTTAATTGATGATTAAAATACATTAAATTTTTTTATTTTTTTGTTTTATTAATAACAAAATTAGTTGATTAGTTGATTAGTTGATGGTAAGACGGGAAGAAATGGTTAGAAAAATAATAGTTTTTTCACTAATTAGCATATAAAAAATTTAATTTATCGTCCATTACCCATCAGCTATCGCTTATAACTTATCACTTATTATCTATTACCTATTACTTCTAAACTACTAAACTAATCAACTTATCAACCTTAATAATCTATTTGTGCTTATTTGTGTGTATTTGTGGATTAATAAAAACGAATGTACAGTTAAATATTTACCTATATAATTTAATACAATAAACTTTATAGAAGCATTAAATTCATATTTTTTTGTATTACATAAAAAAATATTAATTTTGTTCGAAAAAATTATTAAAATATGAAATCTAAATTTATTATAATTATGATAATATTATTTTCTGCAATTAGCACACTAAGTTCTCAATCTGTAAAGATAGTAATTCACACAGAATATGGTGATATACAAGCCATATTATATGACAAAACGCCATTACATAGAGACAATTTTATTAAATTAATAAAATCTGGATATTATGACAGTTTACTTTTTCATAGAGTAATAGCTAATTTTATGATACAGGGAGGAGATCCTCAGAGTAAAAATGCTAAACCAGGTCAAATGCTAGGCAATGGTGGGCCAGATTATACAATTCCATTTGA
>JAHDSP010000390.1 GCA_018432645.1 Bacteroidales bacterium
AAAAGAAAAATATTCTTATCTTTGCAAAAACAAAAAAAATTCGATTATGGCATATGTAATTACTGATGATTGTACAGCATGTGGTTCATGCATAGATGAATGTCCTGCAGAGGCAATTTCTCCAGGAGATATTTATAAAATAGATCCAGAACTTTGCACTGATTGCGGTTCTTGTGCAGAAGTTTGTCCTGTAGAGGCAATTCATCCAGAATAAGCAATTGAAAATTAAGCATTTGAAAATAAAAAGGGAGTTTAATTACTCCCTTTTTTTATTTTAACAAATTTTTTAAAAATTGTACTGAGTAGGACTTATTAATGCACTCCCAATCATCTATCTCTACCACTTCATTTGATTGTAATGCTAAAAATATTGCAAGCAGAGCTACACGATGATCGTTATATGAATTAATTTTGCCACCATGCATTTGTGAAGGATAAATTAGCCATGCATTTTCATTTATAACTTCTAATTTACCGCCAAGTTTAATAAAAGTTTCTGATAAAGTGCTGGCTCTATTAGTTTCTTTATTTGTGAGACGGTTGATACCAGTTATTCTAGATGGACTATTAGCATTCGCAGCTAAAACCATTAATGCGGGTACTAAATCGGGTGTATCTGTAATATCATATGTGAAGCCTAGATAGCTCTGTCTATGAGTAATTATGCTCATATTTTTCTCATTTACTTGATAACTTATTGATAAATTATCAAAAAGTTCTAAAATTTTGCTGTCTGGTTGTGGAGAATGTGCAGTTAAATTCTTAACTTCGAAATTATCAATGGTTAATCCTAAAGCCAATATCATAGCTCCTAATGACCAATCACCTTCAATGAAAAAATCTTTATACAATTTTTTTGGTTTTTGGGGAGTAATTATGAAATTTTTATCATTAAATTTTATAATTTCTCCATACATATTTATGATATCTGCTGTCAAATATACATATGGTGCACTCACTAATGATGAGCAAGATATCTTAGAAGGTGCATTATTAAAGCTACGTGATATTAATAATCCTGAGACTGCTTGTGAACTTTTATCAGCTTTAATGTCATAATTATCTTGTGAGCTTAAATAACCAAACACAGAAAAAGGTAATTTAAAAATATTACATTGCGATATATCACTGCTAAATTGTAGTCCTAATGGTGTGAGCATGTCTTTCAGATCTCCGAAATCTCTATTTAGTAAAGTTTTGTCTCCTGTATATCTACCTTTATTTTGCAAGCTATGATTGATAGGTACAAGCATTCTCAGCAGAGTAGCCGATTCACCGCAATATATTTCTTCTGGTAATTGATTTATCTGACCAGAAATTTTAATAGTATTTTCATTATTGAAGTTAATAGTTTTACCGAAAGATTTTAAAATATTGATTGTAGCCATCACATCATCACACAATTGTATATTTCTCAATATCACTTCATTGCTATGAAAGAGAGTGATTAATAGATGTCTTATTATTACACTCTTAGAGCCTAGCATTGATATAGCTATATTATTTTTTAATAATTTCTTTGATATCTTCATAAATCAAATCTACATTATTATTATCAGCATTAATAATATAATCAGCAGTTTGGTAATATAATAATAGCCTTTCATCATATAATTTTTGCCATTTGTTTTTGGAATTACCTATCAAAAGTGGTCTATTTTCATTTTGTTGCAATCTTTTTAATGCCTCATCAATAGATACATTCATAAAAATATTAAAAAAATTATTTTTTAAAAATTCTCTATTTTTTTCATTTTTAATTATGCCACCACCCGTAGATATTACTAGTTTATCATTATTTATTAACTCAGTGAGCATCTTAGTTTCTAATTGACGAAAAAATTCTTCTCCTTCATCAGCGAATATTTGCGAGATAGATTTATTTTCTTTTTTTTCTATTAGGTCATCTAAATCTATGAATTCATAGTTCATTTTTTTTGCTAAGAGTTTGCCAACGGTGGTTTTGCCAGCTCCACTCATACCTATTAATGCTATTTTATCATATTTATTAGTTTTTAGCCATTTTTCATCATATTCTATCTGCAAATTTGCTTGATTAGTAAAAAGTTTAAAAGCTTCTATCCCTTGATAATAAAGCCAATGATAGCCATCTATGTAGTCAATATAATTCATCAGAGCAATATCTTCTAATGGTTTATTTCGATAATCAGCATCAATGATGGCTGTAGCCTTGGATATTTTATTAGGTAAAAAATCATAATTAGCCAAAGGTGATAAAGTATTGATAACAATGGCTTTGTTATATGTGCTTTCATGAAATTCATTAAGTTGTTTGTAGTGAATATTGTTAGTTTGGGGGAAATAGTCAACATTAGTATTTTTATGATAAAAAATTGTAATCGGTTTATCATAATTAATTAATTGCCAAGCACATACAGCTGCAGTCATACCTGAGCCAAGTATTATAGCCAGATCCCATTTATCTTTAATTTCTTTATTAATTATATGTCTAAATGCTAGATAATCAGTATTGTAAATCCTTATATTAGGTTTGCAAATAAGGGTATTACATGATTTAATGCCCAATGGTATATCAGAATGCTGTTGCCATGTAGAATAAATTTCATTTTTTAATGGATAAGTGATATTAAAACCATCGAAAATATATTTATTTTTATCAAATAATTTATTAAATTCATCTATATTATTTATTGCAATTCTAGAATAATGTATGGGTATATGATATTTGGTCGAAAAATAATTAAATAGTACTGGGCTGAGGCTATGAGCTATAGGATAACCAGCAACAGATAATAACATTTTTTTATTCGAAATTAATAAAAATAATTGGTAAAGTATATTAAATTAGTTGATTAGTTGATTAGTTGATAAGTTGATAAGTGATAGTTGATAAGAGATTAGTGTTGAGATAAGGAGTTTAGTAAGATATTAGTTTAAAGTTAGTCCACAGATGAACACAAATGAGCACAAATAAGAGTGACTGGGAGACTGGGTGATGGGGAGATGAGTGATGGGCGATGAATGATAAGTGATGGGTGATAGTTGATAAGTTGATTAGTTTAGCAAGATTTTAGTTGTAAATTAATTAGCAAATGCGCTTCAAAAAACTGAATTATCAGTGTTAATTTGTGTAAATCTGTGGATGAAATTATGAATATTGCAGGTTAAATATTTATTGTCCACAAATAAACACAAATAAAAAATTTAATCCCAAAATCTATTAATCCCAAAAATCCTGGTTCAAACAATTTATTTCTATCATTCTTTGTGTTCTTTGTGCCTTCTTTGTGAACTTTGTGGTTAATACCTAACTGTCCAATAATAAATAAAACAATATTAACAATTTGAATTTATAAGAAAATTATTTATCTATCCTGCTAAATGTATATTCTAAAGCTTCGTTTATCATCTGTTCTGGAGGTAAAAGGATAAAATCATTTTTGATCATAGAATTAGTTAATTCTCTAGCGTAAGTAATATCTTTTTTTGCCCATTGGTAAGCTTGTTGATAGCTTAATATTTTCCTAGCTACTCCATTTTTAATAGCTTCCATAGCTACTGTAGCAGCTACTATCGGAAAAACTTCTGCTTCATCCATGGTAGGCATAATGTTATTAGCATCTATACCACGATCATAAGCAAACTTTGCTAATGCATT
>JAHDSP010000166.1 GCA_018432645.1 Bacteroidales bacterium
ATACTTGTCCCACGCCCATCTGTCGTGCGATGACAGGTTTAGTAGTCTGCCAATATCAGGATCTATCAACTCTTTTAAGTATTTATTCATTATCACAAACCACATCAAATAGCTTTGCAAATACTTTGTAGCCACTCCGTGAAATCTACTCAACCATATCTTGAAATCACTTATTTTGCTCTCTACTATCTTAACACTGTATAGACCTCGCTTAATCTGCTTTTTGTTTACTATGACTTTTTTACTTTGCAAACTTTTTACTGCTTTTCTGAACTCTTTCTTTGGCTTTACACATATTAGATTATTCTTTGATATTCTATTCTTTAGCTCTTCTTTCAATTGTTCATTTTTTACTTTTTTCTCACCAACTTGTTTAAAAAGTAAATTACCTTCTCTATCAGTAACTACTAATACTGCTACTTTAGGATGTTTTTTCCTTTTAGCTCTCCGATATTCTTCTTTGCTTTTATATCTTCTGCCTTTTTCTGAATAATTCATTAGCAATTCATCAGCTTCCACAATGCCAGAAAAGCTTATTCCACCTTCTAAAGCTCTCAAAGCAGCTAATATTTTGTGTCGCCATTCGAAACTTGTTTTCAAACAAATGCCAACCTCATCAGCACAAGCTCGCAAACTTTTACCCTCGAGCATACATCTCATGTAATCGAGCATTAATGGATATTTTCTCATGCGATAGACAAAGGTGCGAGCAGTCTCACGAAATTGATAACCACAGTTTTTACATTTGTAAACTTGTCTGCCATTTCTTTTGCCAGCTTTTATGACATTCTCGCTTCTGCAGTCGGGACAAATGGCTGCGGTAGATTGAATTTTTACTTTTTGGTAGTCTACAGCAGTGGCATTGTTATTGACGAGATATTGATATAGCTCATCTAGGAAATCACGTTTATGATCCTTGGGTAGAGCCAAGTATTTATCAATGTTTTCTAATAATTCCTTCATAGTTATAAAATTTGTACAAAATTAATAAATTTTATTAAAATTATAAAATACTTAAAATATTACATATAAAGATTATCAATAAAAAAACAGCTGAGTTAGTAATTAAACTCAGCTGTTTTTTAAAATTTACTTTTAATTTAGATACCTTTTTCTTGGGAAATAATGTGTATGTAAAAGTTCATGAGCTTTATGACTATTAGGTTGTACTAAATATTCTTCATATAGTTGCGTTACTTCTGGATTATCATGCGACTTACGTAATGGGAGGTTTTCATCTTCTGAATATATACCCTCAGCTCTCATTTGGCGAATTTCCCATGATATTGGATACGGCTGTCCGCCTCCACCAAGGCAGCCACCAGGGCATGTCATAATTTCTACGAAATGATAATTTAGCTTACCTTCCTTAATGGCTCTTACTAATTTATTAGCATTTGCTAATTCGTGAGCTACTGCAACTTTCAACTCTGCACCTTCTAGGAAAGACCATTCCGGTTTTGTACCTTCGATTTTTATTGTTGCTTCTTTAATACCCTCAAAACCACGTACTGGTGTAATTTCTAAGTTTTTAAATGGAACTTCTTTTCCAGTAACTATTTCATAAGCTGTGCGTAAAGCAGCTTCCATTACGCCACCTGTTGCACCGAATATGACTCCTGCACCTGTGGATTCTCCCATTAATGGATCATAGTCAGATTCTGGTAAGCTCATAAAATCTATACCTGCTTGTTTAATCATTGTAGCTAGTTCTCTAGTTGTGAGGACATAATCTACATCTTGATATCCGCTACTACGCATTTCTGGACGTTGTGCTTCATATTTTTTTGCTGTGCAAGGCATCACAGAGACAACTATCATATCTTTAGAGTTGATACCTTTTTTCTGTGCATAATATGTTTTGGCTACTGCTCCAAACATTTGTTGAGGAGATTTACATGTAGATAAATGTCCTAGCATATCAGGATATAAATGTTCCATAAATTTTATCCAGCCAGGAGAGCAGCTAGTAAACATAGGGATTTTAACATCTGGATCTTTATCTACTAATGCTTTCTTTAATCTAGTAAGTAATTCTGTTCCTTCTTCTAATATTGTCAAGTCAGCAGTGAAATCAGTATCTAATACAGAATCAAAACCTAAACGTTTAAGTGCAGTTACCATTTTGCCTGTAACTCTTGTACCATATCGGAATCCTAATTCTTCACCTATAGCTACACGTACTGCTGGTGCTGTTTGTACTACTACATGTTTCGTTGGATCATTGATGACGTCCCATACTTCTTCCACATAGTTGCGTTCAGTTAATGCACCTGTCGGGCAGTGTAACACACATTGTCCGCAATTTGTACATACAACTTCATTTAGTGGATAATCAAAAAATGTTCCAATATGTTGTTCTGCTCCTTTACCAATAACTGCTAATGCACTTACATATTGTAATTCCTCACAAGTACGTACACAACGTTGGCAATGGATACATTTAGATATATCTTTTTTGATTGCTGGAGAGCTAATATCTGCAATCATTTTTTCAGGATCTAAAAGATCAAGAAATATTCTATCGAAAATATGATATTCTGCAGCAAGATCTTGAAGTTCACATTTGCCATTACGTGTGCAGCTAGTACAATCTGCGTTGTGTTCAGAAAGTAGTAATTCTATGACGTGTTTTCTAGATTGCCTTACTGTTTGACTATTTGTAAATATTTCCATGCCTTCTGCTACTGGAGTAGCACATGCTGCTTGTAAATATCTAGCACCTTTCACTTCTACTACGCATACTCTACAGTTGCCAGCTACACTTATGTCGGGATGGTCGCATAAGGTAGGTATTTTAATATTTAATTTTTTTGCAGCATCTAATATAGTGGTACCTTCTTCCACTGATATTGGTATATTATTTATTTTTAGGTTTATTAATGCTTTTGCCATAATTATTAATTTTTTTTAATTTAAAATATTATTTCTTCTTTGAAATTTTCAACAATAGAAACAAATGGATTTGCTATAGATTGGCCTAATCCACATTTAGAAGAGACTTTCATTGTTTGAGAAAGTTTTATTAGCTCATTTAAGTAGCTAGCAGGTTTTTCACGTCTTTTGATAGCTTCTATGCCTTTTAATAATTGTTGTAGTCCTGCTCTACATGGTGTGCATTGTGCACAACTCTCTTCCACAAAGAAATCTAAATAATTGTGTAATATATTATACATAGATCTAGAGCTATTAAATAGCATAACTGAACCACCTGTCGGGATACCTTCAAATCCTATAATAGTATTTTCAAAATTTTTTCTAGGCACACAAAATCCTGATGCTCCACCTATTTGTACTGCTTTAGTATCACCATCACCAAATTCTCTAACAAAATCAGACACTTTCATACCTAGTTCTAGTTCGTAAATACCAGGGATAGGTGTATCTCCAGATATAGAGAATACTTTAGAACCTCTAGAGTCTTTAGTACCTAATTTTTTAAATTCTTCTACACCTAAATGTTGGATCATAGTGGCAAAAACTAAGGTTTCTACATTATTTATTGATGTAGGTTTATTATTATAACCAGCTTTAGTAGGATAAGGTGGTTTATTTCTTGGTTCACCGCGTTTGCCTTCCATACTTTCGAAAAGAGCACTCTCTTCTCCACAAATATATGCACCACTACCTGAACGTAGATATAAAGTAATATCTAATCCCCTATTTTTTAATTCATTATTAAATTTCTCCATTTTAGGCAAGAGATCTTTTTTCAAAAAATTATATTCACCTCTTAAGTATATGTAAGCATCTTTAGCACCAATACAATAAGCAGCTAATGCCATACCAATAAATATTTTTTCTGGTACTTCTTCTATTATTTGTCTATCTTTGAATGTTCCTGGTTCACCTTCATCTGCATTGCAGATCACATATTTTACATCACTATCTTCATTTTTAGTAAATTTCCATTTTAATCCAGTAGGGAAACCAGCACCGCCACGACCTTTTAATCCACTATCGATAATTTCATTTATAATATCATCAGGTGATTTTTGCAAAGCTTTATCCAAAATTTGTAATGGGTTATCTACTTTGCTAAAAATAATATCTACTTTCCTTAAATTACTTGTATCCATACTTTCTTAATTTTTTGATTTTTCTTTGTATTGTTGAATTATTTCTATTGCTGTTTCTGGAGTGAGACTATGATAGACATCATCATTAATGAGCATTACTGGTCCTTTATGGCACCAGCCCATACAATTCGCTGTCAATAGAGTAAATTGTTTATCTAAAGTAGTTTCTCCTACTTTGATATTTAAGACTTTTTCTAAGGCATCTATTATTTCATCTTTGCCAGACATATAGCAGCTAATAGTTTTGCATACTCTGATTACATTTTTACCTCTAGGAACAGTGTCTAGAAATGTGTAAAATGTAGCTGTACCATAGACATCTGCAGCAGATAAATCTAGCTCTTCGGCTACCATAGCTATATCGGATGGCTCCAAATATCGCTTTACGGCAACGATGTCTTGCAGGATAGGCATTAATGCATTTCGTGTCCTACCATGCTTCTCTACTAAATTTTTAATTAATTCATTTGGTTCTTGCATAATATTTTTATTTTTGTTTGTTAATAAATTAACAATGCAAAGTTAATAATATTTTTTTATAAACAAATTATTAACAATAATATTTATTTAAAAAAATATTTTATACTAAATTTTTTATTTAGATTTGTATTAAAATATAAATTTATGAAACACAAATTTTTTATTTTTTCTTTAGTAGTGACGAAGCACGCGAAGTTAGTATCAACGAATTCATTGAGGAAAACAGAAATGTATTTGTAGTAGGATTACGGGAGGCGGCCATGCTTCTACGCGAAGACAATTCTATTACGCTTATTAGTAATCGTAATTCCTGAATTTTTAAGTACAAAGAGTTTCTCAGAGAATTGTTTTATTAAGACGATTTCACCTTTCTCCTATTTGAAAGAGAATAAATAAATTACCCTTTTATCACTGCCAATGGATACAATTTATATACCGGTTCTACTAAATCTTTTTGTTCCTCGATAACTCGATCAATATTTTTGTAGCACTGGGGAGCTTCATCCAAATCTTTTTGTTTGTTTATAGAATGAATAATCCCGCTTTTATCTAATTCTTTTCTGATTGAATTCAAATCA
>JAHDSP010000339.1 GCA_018432645.1 Bacteroidales bacterium
AAAGCGACGTGTATCAGAGAAAAATTTGATATGTTTTAAACCTAATGATGAGTTTCAGCAAGCAGTGTCAGAATCACCAAGCAAAAAGGTATTAGTTATATCACAAAACGAAAAGATATTAGTTAGACGTAAAACAAAAGGATTAGCAGTTTATAGTGTAAATGTAGCAGAGAAAAAGATAACTGATTTCCTAATTTGGATGATGAGATTCCGAGGAGTGGCTACAAAGTATCTACAGAACTACCTTATGTGGTTTGTAGTAATGAATAAGTACTTGAAAGCCGATGTTGAATCAGACATTGGACGACTACTCAATCTGTCATCCCACGATAGATGGGCGTGGGAGCGGTATTTTAGATTGATGAAGTTAAAATATTAAAATATCATGTAAAATTAAACAAAATATCTTCCATATAGTCAATAGTTTAAAAAATTTTAAAATAAATTTTTTAAACTATCATTTTGTTAATAACTCTTCTAATAATCCTAAAAAAATTAACCACTCAACTACATATCACGCCATATCAAAATCACATATAGTAAAAATTACTTTAAAATAATTAAGAATTTTTATTGAAAATGTTTAATATTGTTTGAAAAAATTACTTAACCCTCCTTAAAACCTTAAACTCATCAACTAAAAAATATATTTAAAAAATACATATAATCCTATATATTTACCTAAATATCTAATTCAAATAATTCTTTCAATTCTACATCGTAGGCATACAATGCCTCACATCATTATATATCGTTTTATCTCCTAATTGATATGCTTTAGTAAAATCTGCACACCACTCATCTCTTTTATTATACATCCTATATATTTTACCTCTTGATGTATATGCTTGTGCATATGTGCTATCTATTTCTATTGCCTTAGTATAATATTCTATAGCTTCGTCATATTGCCTCTCATTAAAACACACATTGCCAAGTAAATAATATATTTCGGGATCTTGTGCATTTATTTTAAGTGCTTTTTCTAAATTTTCTTTAGCAGCATTATTTTGCATATTATAAATGTTTCTATTAGCTTCTAATTTTAGCTCTCTTACTTTATCCATTTTATTTGTACAGCTTATTATTATCATTGTAATCATTACAATTAAGCATGGTCTATAGCTCACAATACTATTTCTTATTTTATTCATAATTTGATATAATATTATTTATTATTTTCAATTTTTCCTCTAAAAGCTCATTATTTTTAGCTTCTACTATTAATCTCAAATATGGTTCAGTATTGGATGGTCTTATATTAAACCACCAATCATTATAATCTAATCTGTAGCCATCAAAATCATAAAAAGCTATTGGTTGTTGCTCTTTTACAAAATAATCTTTTACTGCATTCATCGCCTCGAGTTTATGATTAATTTTAAAGTTAATCTCTCCAGAATTTTCATATTTTTTTATCTTAGCAATTATTTCAGATACTGTGTAACCTTTTTTTATAAAGTCAGAAATAATATTTGTGATTAATATACTAGCTAATAGTCCAGAGTCGCTATAATAAAAATCTCTGAAATAGTAATGCCCTGCAAGCTCGCCACCATAAATACCATCTATTTCTCTCAGCTTAGTAGCAGCATATGCTCTACCTACTCTCCACATTACTATTTCTCCACCCATTGGTTCTAAATATTCTGCTACAGATTTAGATGTACGTATATCTTGTAGTACTTTGCCTTTTTGATTTCTTTCCTCTAAAAAATAATGTCCTAATAAACCAATCATCAAATCTGGTGAAATAAAATTACCATTTTCGTCTACAAACATTACTCTATCAGCATCTCCATCAAAGATCATCCCGAAATCATTTTTTTGCTCTAAAACAATTTTTTTTAAGTCTTTTAAATTTTTTTCTTCTAAAGGATTGGCTTCATGATTAGGGAAAGTACCATCTAAATCATCAAAAATATATTTAGCTTGATTTGTGAATATTTCATGTACATACAATCCAGCCATTCCATTGCTACAATCTATAGTGAAATTTAGTTGTAAATCTGATTTTAAATATTTTTTTAAAAAATCTAGATATTCATTACTAAAATTAAATTCTTGATATATTCCTTTAGATACAATTTCTACTTTTTCGTTATCTTGAATTAATTTTTCAATTTTATTTAATCCATCATCATAGCCAATAGGGGAAGCATTTCTACCAGAAAATTTTAAACCATTATATTCTTTTGGATTATGGCTAGCTGTTATCATTATAGAAGCATCAAAATTATATTTTGCAGTTCCCCAGTATATAGAAGGTGTAGTAGCTAAACCTGTATCATAAACATCACAACCTGATGACAAAAGACCTTGTATTAGTGCATCGTGTATCTCGTCTGATGATGTTCTAGTATCTCTACCAATTAAGATTTTTTTAATTTTAAAAATTTGAGGGAAAAAATACCCGATTTTAACCACATCATCTTTATTAAAATCTACACCATAGATACCTCTAATATCATAAGCATGAAAAGGTCCCATAATTATTTTTTTTGACAAATTTACAATAATTTTTATAACTTATTATAT
>JAHDSP010000299.1 GCA_018432645.1 Bacteroidales bacterium
CAAATTAATACTAACAAAATAGAATTGTTGAGTACTATTAATTATAATAAGGTAGATTTTCAAATAAAAATTCCTAATGCACAGGTGTATTATCCTATGAGCACTGATATACAAGGATTCATTGATTTCAAAGAAAAAAATTATTTGTCTTTGTATTTTTATCCAAGTTCTATAACTATAGCAGACTCTGTTTGGTATATTTTAGAACCATCAGCCATCACTTATCATGGTAAAGATTTAAATATTTCAAATTTCGAATTAGCTACGACTAATCAGAGTATAAAAGTAAATGGAATTTATAGTAAAACCTCAGAAGACCCATTAACTGTAGTTTTGAAAAATATTGAAATGTCTCAAATTAATAATTTCGTTAGTGATTTTCAATATAATATTGGTGGCTATTTAGATGGTAAAGTAGAGCTAAGCAAATTTAATCAAAAAATACCAAATTTACTTGCTAATATAAATCTAAGTGATTTAAGTTTTAATGGGAAACAAATTGGGAATATAGAATTTACTAGCAAATGGGACACAATAAAAAAAGGTATTAAAACAGATTTGGTTTTGAAAGATATAGGCACACAAGGCGTCAGAATGCCACTAAAAGCTAATGGCTATATTTATCCTACTGGAACAAATAATATGGATTTAAATATAGATTTTAGTAATTTTAATTTATCTTTCATAGAACCTATGATGTCTGAATATGTATCAAATATAGGTGGCTATGTTCAAGGGAATATAAATGTTTATGGTAGCTTCTCAGCTCCCCAAATGAAAGGAGAAATGGAACTAATACGTACTAGATTAAAAATTAATTATACTAATGTAGCTTATACTTTCACTACGCATGTCAAAATTAATCCCAACGAAATAAGAATAGATTCTATAGTACTAAATGATCCAGAGGCTAATACTGCAAGTGGATATTTTGCGATGAAATATAAAAATTTCTCCGATTTTAACATGGATACTAGATTAACATTTAATAAATTTTTAGCTGTAGATGCTCCACCAGATCAGAATGAATTTTTCTATGGCAGAGGCTTAGTGAGTGGAGCAATCAGACTGCAGGGGCCAATAAATTCACTAAAAATAGATGGTAACGTCAGCACCGAATCAGGTACTAGACTACATATACCTATTTCTTCAACGAGTGTTGTAGAGCAAAGTAATTTTATTAATTTCGTAAATCCCAAAGATACTACTACTGACACACTACAAATTGAACCAAGCAGACAATTAACTTCAGATAAAACAACAATTTCTATGAATCTAAGAGTATCACCTAGCCCTGATACAGAAATAAATATAGAATTTGATCCGAGAATTGGTGACAAAATAATGGTAAAAGCAAATGGCGATATCCAATTAACCATGGATGCTGATGGCAATCTAAATCTTTTAGGAGACGTGATAATAGTAGATGGATACTATAATTTGACAATGCAAAATATTATAAATAAAAAATTTAATATAGATCCAGGAAGTGTCATCAAATGGCGTGGTAATGTAATGAATGGACAAATGGATTTAACAGCTAGGAATAATGTCCGTACATCATTATATCCACTTGTAGGACATCTCGACTCTTCCGAAGTTTATAAACAAAAATATTTGGTTAGTGTGCTTTTGCATATCACAGGTAATTTCATGTCACCAGAAATTAAATTTGATATTGAATTACCAGAAGCTGATGAAGAAACTAAAAATTTAGTAAAAAATGTATTGAGAACAGATCAAGATGTCATGCAAGAGGTTTTTGCTCTATTACTTTTTAATTCGTTCATTTCTCCTGCAGGTATGCGTGGATTAGATATAGGAAGCGGTATAGGTACTACATCTTTTGATATGCTATCTAATCAATTCAGCAACTGGCTTTCTCAGATAACTGGTGATGTGAATGTAGGCTTTGTTTACAGTCCTACAGAGACGCAAGTGAGTCTGTCTACTCAACTTTTAGATGGTAAATTACAAATTTCTAGTAATATTGGTGTAAGTAACAACAATACTGCTACTCAATCTTCATCAAATTTCGTCGGCGATTTTGATTTATCTTATCGATTTAGTGATAATCTGAAACTTAGACTTTTTAATAAAACTAATCCCTACGATCAGCTCATTTATTATGGACAATATACACAGGGTATAGGTATTTCATATAACTATAGCTTTGATAGAATAAAAGAAATGTGGAAA
>JAHDSP010000427.1 GCA_018432645.1 Bacteroidales bacterium
TAGAGACATATGTGAAATTTATTCTACTGTAATTTATGATTTAAAAGATCAAATAAAAGAGGATTATTGTCAGAAAGATGTACATATAATTAAAAGTCCATTAGAAATAAATGATTTTGTTAATTATTTAGAAATTTATAAATCATTTTTTGATGATAATTTAGTAAAAAATAATATAGATTATACTAAATTTATTAATAAAACAAATATAAAAGAAATTAATTGTAATTTTAATAATATTAAAATAATAAGCGGATATGATTATTATTCGCATACAAAAAAGTATTCTCGTAAAAAAATATGTGTTATTATATTTTCAAATATTGCCTTTTATGATAATTATGCTTTTTTTAGTGCTAGAATAATATTATCATATGGTAGAGTTTATGCAAATTTTTATTTTTTGAGAAAAAATAAAAATTGGGAGTTAATATATTCATCTATAGGGCATGATTAGTATAATACTTTTGAAAAAATTCATTAATTTTACATAATAAATTTTATAAATGAAAATCCACTACCACTCTGACCATCTCGGCTCCGCCTCCTTCGTAACTGATAGAGGTGGCAATGCTATACAGCACCTTCAGTACCTCCCCTATGGCGAGCTATTTGTCTCGCAGAGAAACTACTAGTTTGCTTTAAACACATCTTTAGATGTGTCAAAACCGCATTGGGAAATGATTTGCAATAAAACAAGCAAGCAGCGTTGGGCAGAAGGGTTTACACTGTTTGAGCTAGCTAAAGCTTGCGAGTTTGTAAACCCCCAGAGGTGATTGCGTAGTTTATAACTACCCTGTCAGGCTTTGCCTGACACCCCTTCGGAGAAGGGGAACCGCAACGTATTCCCCTCTAATAGAGGGGATGTCTCGTAGAGACAGGGGTGTTAGCATGAGCGGAGACTTTCCTTTTATTACTTTTCTTTGTGTAGTTGACAAAGAAAAGTAAATTATATAAAATTTTATTCAAAACCAATTTACATTCTTAAAAAATATAGCTACTACTAGCTCATTCACAAAATAATTTGGTTATTATTAAACGCCTAATTCAAATAT
Source organism: Bacteroidales bacterium (assembly GCA_018432645.1). Lineage (GTDB taxonomy): Bacteria > Bacteroidota > Bacteroidia > Bacteroidales > DTU049 > DTU049. The sequence continues at coordinate 1,056 of JAHDSP010000427.1, forward strand.
CTTTATTTGTAATTTTTAATTACAATAGTCTATACTGGTCTTATTCACAAAGCGATAAAATAAAATTATGTATTTCTATCAAAAAATCGTAACGCTAATTCTCTATCTTTATATATTTGTTGTATTAAATCCTCTACCCTTTCAAATTTTATTTCATCACGAATTTTCAAAAGAAATTCTATTTTGATTGATTTATTATAAATATCATTATTAAAATCGAAAAGGTGTGCTTCCAGATAAATATTATTATGTGAATATTGAAATGTAGGTCTAAAGCCGATATTCATTATACCTCTATATTGTTCATCTTCTACAAAAGCTCTTATGATATATACACCACTACCAGGAATGATTTTTTCATCAGCCACTTCTCCAATATTAGCGGTAGGAAATCCAAGCTTACGACCTATTTTACTACCTTCTATCACTCTGCCTTTAATGAAATAATTATATCCTAAAAGTTTATTGGCTTCTGAGACAAGACCTTTAATTAATAAATTGCGAATCTTTGTTGAGCTAATAAAGACACCATCATCTACAAAAGGTTGAAATTTATGTAAAAAGAAATTATATTTATATGACAATGCTTTTATATCTTCATAAGAGCCAGATCTATTAACTCCAAAGCTATGATCATATCCCATAACTAAAGCTTTCATATTAAATTTTTCTTTTAATATTTTTATAAACTCTTCTGGTGTCAACTCTGAAAACTCTTTAGTAAATTTTTGAATATATACAATATCTACCGGCATTCGAGACAATATTTCTAATTTTTCTTCTAAAGTTGTCAGTAAAAAATGAGCTTGTATTTCCTCTGCTAACACAAAACGTGGATGTGGATCGAATGTGATTATCATATTAGTATATTGATATCTTTTAGCTAATTCATTGGCATACTCTATTACAAATCTATGTCCACGATGCACACCATCAAAAGTGCCAATAGATATAATAGTATGTGGATTGATTTGTTGTGGTGTATATAAAATTTCCATCAATTAAGTTTATCAGTCTGCAAAATTAAATGTAAAAAATTAAATGTTATTTAATTCATCAACAAAATAAAGAACTTTTATTCCATTTACTAATTCTACTTCCTATTATCTTGTCCCCACATTAGTTTATTTCTTAAAACTTTGTAAAAAGAATTATCCTCAAACTCTATTAATGGGAAATAATTTTTAGATTTTTTCAGAGTAATTTGTTGTCCAGCTCTAATAATATGATTATTAGCATCAGCAGTCAATAAAATAGGAATATCAGGATATTTGACAATTAACGTTAACTCTGTATCATCACGTATAACTAGAGGACGACTTGTTAGATTGTGTGGAGCTATGGGAGTAATTACAAAATTAGCTGCAGTAGGTTCTAATATAGGACCACCACAACTTAATGAATAAGCTGTAGATCCAGTAGGAGTAGCTACTATTAAACCATCAGCCCAATATGAACAAACAAAATTATCATTGATTAATAAGTCTATAGATATCAAATACTGATCTTTATATTGCTTAATAGTTACCTCGTTTAGAGCATTATGGAATAGCGAAGTATGATCTTTAATGTTTAGCTCTATAGTTGTCCTTTTAGAAATCTTATATTCATTGTTTTTAATTCTATTCAAATACTCTATTATATATTGTGGATCTCCCCACGTTAAAAAACCTAATTTACCATAATTTATGCCATAAACTGGTAATTTATATTTCAAACTAATAGGTAAAGTATCTAATAAAGTGCCATCGCCACCAAGAGAAATTATACAACAATATTTATTTTTAAAATTATTATTTTCAATAATTATATTATCAAATTGTGATATTTTATCTTTTATCCTTTCATTATCGCTTTGATTGTCAAAATATATTCCTACATTACCATTTTCTTTTGCACAAAATAAACATATAGCTTGTATTGTATCAAAGAATATATCTCGCCATTGAGAAAAGAAAATTAAAACATTCATAAATTAAATATTTAAAAATCTCATTAGAAAGTCATAATTATGTTGCAATTCATCATAAAATTCTTGCTCTTGATATGAAGCATAGATTATGTAATCGTATCTATTAAAGGTTTGCACAATGGGAGCTAAATCCATTTTGTCTAATTTCAAAAAAACATATAACAAATTTTTATCTGAATCAGCATGAATAAATGTAGCAAGAATGTGAGCATCATTAGATTCTACTATACTAGCTATTTGCGTCATAGTATAATCTATTGGTTTAATTTCTAAAATGATAGTGCCACCAGGATTATCTATATTCATAAATGGAGATAATTTTTGCAATAGATCTATACCTACTATAGAACCTAAATATTGCATATTAGAACTAGTAACTGGACAAATAGACAATTTATATTGTCCCAAAAATTGTAATATATCAAAAATATGCGAATCTGACTGCACAGATACAATTGGAGTAGATAAATCTACATTACCTATTGGTGTACTATCATCATTGATACCTAATAAATCTTCCTCATTTAAGATGCCAAGTAAAATATCATTATTGACAATAGGTAAATGAGAAACTTTCCATTCATTCATTAGCTCTCTAGCCTCTCTAATAGTAGTAGAAGTTTTAATTGCTACAAATGATGAATATATAAAATCCTTTGCAAACATTTTTTCAAAAATTATTATATTGATAAAACAAAAATACAAAAAATATTGTAATTATGATATTGATTAGATTCATTTTCTTAATAATTTTAGTTCCCCAAAAATAGCAATATAAACGAAAATATAATTTCATAATTTTAACGTAATTTTGTTAAAAAAAATATGGAAACTAAATTTTATGACACTTCACAAGGTAAAATCTCTTATAGTATCAATGGAAGTGGTCCTGTAATATTATTTTTTCATGGATTTCCCTTTAATAAAACCATATGGTATCCTTATATGAAAAAAATGAATGAATTCACAACTTTAGCAATTGATTTACCAGGTCATGGAGATAGTGATCTATTCAGTGAACCAGATTTATACCAATGGTCACAAAAAATTTATGAACTTTTAATATTTTTATCAATAAATCATGTTACTATCATAGGACATAGTATGGGTGGCTATCTAGCATGCAGTTTTGCTGAATTATACCCAAGCATAATCAAAGGGGTAGGACTATTTCATAGCTCAGCCAGAGCAGATACTGATGAGAAAAAACAAAATCGAGATCGTATAATAAAAACTATCGAAGAAGATCATATTAAATACATTGCCAATTCCATCCCTTCACTCTTTTCTCCAGATAATCGCATAAAATATAATAAAGAAATAGCAACATTAATAGAACAATCAAATAAAATGGATAAACAAGCATTGATAAATGCACAACTAGCTATGAGAGACAGAGAAGGACATCTAGAGATGTTAAATACTGCTCTATTTCCATTTTTATTTATTATTGGCAAACAAGATTCTAGAACACCATATGAAACATCATTGGCACAAGCTACTCTAACTAAGGTATCACTAATATTAATGTTAGAAAACTGCGGACATATGGGCTTCATAGAAGATTTCAATAAAACATTAGTAGCTATAAATAGCTTTGCTACACTCTGTAACGAATAATAATCAACTATTCATGTCTAATAAAAAATTTCTGATTTTTACTAATTTATTTCCTTATTTTAATGATACTCAAGGTGGATCGTTCATCACAAACAGATTAATGATTTTAAAATCTTTAAACATTGATTTCAATGTTTATGCACTAATACCTGACGATACTTATTTTGTTAAACTACTTAAGAAATATTCTGGGAAAAAAATTTTTGATAATAAAAAAAATAATTTAGAACTAAATGGAATAACTTATAATTATATAATAATTCATAGAAATCTTTTAAATGTTATTAAAGAACGAATAATAAGAGAAAAAATCTTTTTAAAATATAGTAACTACATATTAAAAATACTTTATGATCAGATAAAAAATCAAAATTATAATTTAATAATTGCTCATGGTATGTATGATCCACCTGCAGGACTAATTGCTAAAATTTTTTCTAAAAAATTAAATATCCCTTATGTAGTTAATTGTCAGGGTAGTGATATTAATTATAAAATGCAATTAAGCCCAGAACTATACATTGATGTGTTTGAAAATGCTGCTAAAGTAATATTTGTAAGTAATGCTCTTCTCGAAAAAGCTAAAAACTATGGATATAGTGGTAATAATGCAATAGTCAGCCCTAATGGAGTAGATTTAGACAATTTTAAATTGCTAGATAAAAACAAAATAAAACAGGAATTAGGATTAAAAAATAAAGTAGTTGGTTTTGTCGGAAATCTTTTACCAGTAAAAAGAGCAGATAAATTACCAGAAATTTTTTCTGAAATAAACAAACAAAAAGAAGTCGATTTTTTAGTTGTTGGAGATGGACCATTAAAAAAAGAAATAGAACAACAATGTAAAGAAAAAAAATTAAATGTCATTTTCACTGGTAAAATACCTCACGATGATATTCCCAAATATATGAATGCTATGGATGTATTGATATTACCTAGCAGAAATGAAGGATTTGGTGCAGTAGTTATAGAAGCACAATCATGTGGAGTGCCAGTAGTAGGTAGTAGTAATGGTGGGATACCAGAAGCTATAGGCGATGGTGGAATAATTGTAGAAGAAGGAGATTATTTTGAAAAAAGATTTGCAGAGGCAGTAATTGAATTATTAGACAATCCAATAGATAGTGAGATACTTATACAAAGATCTTTGAGTTTCTCGTGGCAAAATATTGTTAACAAGGAATTAGAGATATATGAAAAATTAATTAAATAATTTTTTTATTAAAAATAAATTATTAATTTTGCAAACGAAAAATAAACGGGGCATAGCGTAGTCCGGTTATCGCGCCTGCTTTGGGAGCAGGAGGTCGCAGGTTCGAATCCTGCTGCCCCGATTTATACTTTATTTAAAAGGTCTCGTAGCTCAGCTGGATAGAGCGGCAGCCTTCTAAGCTGCGGGTCGTGGGTTCGAATCCCGCCGGGATCACAAGTAATGAAAAAATTTCACTTTTTTTTATTTTTCAATTTTTTAATATTCAATCTAATAGCTCAAAATTTTATTGGCATAGCTAATGTTGGTTTTAATATTTCGCAAGTAGATGGAGATGAGATTTATGGATTTAGAAAATTTGGAGCTAATATAGGTCCTAGTGTTATGTATTCCTTCGGTAAAAATAACCAATGGCAAATAATTTTGGAAACTAATTTTAGCCAAAAAGGTTCTTATCAGAAATATCCCAATACATATGTAGATACTATGAAATTGCCATACTATAACTTAAGATTAAATTATGTAGAAATACCATTACTTATATTATATAATGATAAAAATTTAATCAGCTTTGGTGGAGGTTTTAGCTATGGTAGACTAACAAATGCTAAAGAATATGAATATGGTAATTTGATTAATTATAATACACTACGCGGTCCGTATGATGCTGATAATTTTGAAATTATTGCAGACGTACGTTTTAGAATATACCAAAAGCTATATGGTAATATTAGATATTCATATAGCATAGACAAGATAAGGACTAGAAGTTATGATAATGGAGTAAACAAGTGGACGAGGGACCAGTACAATAATGTAATATCAATAAGGCTTTTGTGGTATTTCAATCAAAAACAAGAAAATAAGCCGTCAAATAAAAAATAGTGAATTATACAAATGTTTTAAAAGGGGAAGTGTAACATATTTGTATGTTATACTTTAAACATTTTATTATATTTATATAATTTATTATTTTTGTCAAAATTTTTAAATCATGAAAGATTTATTTACAAACACCGATGAATACTTGGCTCTGACCAAGGATCATAAGCGAGATTTCCTTGATAAGTTATATCAATATCTCGTTAATAACAATGCTACCCCTGTAGATTATCAAAAAGTAAAAATTCAATCTACCGCAGCCATATGTCCCGACTGCAGAAGCGAGAATGTCATAAAAGCGGGCAAAAGAAATGGCAGACAAGTTTATAAATGTAAAACCTGCGGTTATCAATTTCGTGAGACTGCTCGCACCTTTGTCTATCGCATGAGAAAATATCCATTAATGCTCGATTACATGAGATGTATGCTCGAGGCTAAAAGTCTGCGAGCTTGTGCTGATGAGGTGGGCATTTGTCTGAAAACAAGTTTCGAATGGCGACACAAAATATTAGCTGCCATTAGAGCTTTAGAAGGTGGAATAAGCTTCTCTGGTATTGTGGAAGCTGATGAACTTCTAATGAACTATTCAGAAAAAGGCAGAAAATTTAAAAGTAAAGAAGAATATCTGAGAGCTAAAAGGAAAAAACATCCCAAAGTAGCAGTATTAGTCGTAACAGATAGAGAAGGTAATTTACTTTTTAAACAAGTTGGAGAGAAAAAAGTGAAAAATGAACAATTGAGAGAAGAGCTGAAGAATAGATTATCAAAAAATAATCTAATATGTGTAAAGCCCAAGAAAGAGTTCAGAAAAGCAGTGAAAAGTTTGCAAAGTAAAAAGGTGATAGTAAACAAAAGACAGATTAAGCGAGGGATTTATAGTGTAAAGATAGTTGAGAGCAAAATAAGTGATTTCAAGACTTGGTTGACTAGATTTCACGGAGTAGCTACGAAGTACTTACAAAGCTACCTAATGTGGTTTGTGATAATGAATAAGTACCTGAAAGATCTGATAGATCCTGACATTGGCAGGCTGTTGAACCTGTCATCGCACGACAGATGGGCGTGGGACAAGTATAGAGAGATAGTAACTCAAAGTTATGATTAACATACTGTAAAGTATAACAAAAATTTGATTCTTCATAACCCTTCCCTCTTCTCATCATCCTCCCTATTTAAAATTTTTGACTTTTTAACAATTTTTCAAATAATGATATTTATTCTATTTGCATTTTATATAAACTAATATTATTAATTTTGTGATATAATTATTTAATGATGAAAGAAAAAATTTTAGAAGCTTTAAAATCAGTTATTGATCCAGATCTCAAAAAGGATATTGTATCTTTAGGAATGGTTCAAAATTTGGAAATCAATGGTAGTAAAGTTAGTTTTTCTATAGTTTTAACTACTCCTGCATGTCCATTAAAAGAAATGTTTAAAGATCAAGCCATTAATGCAGTTAAGTCTGTAATGCCAAATGCAGATATTGATGTTAAGATTATTTCTAATACTTCTACGGCTAGAGCTCATTCCATTATGGGAAATATTAAAAATATTGTGGCTGTGGTTTCAGGCAAAGGTGGCGTTGGCAAATCTACTATTGCTACTAATTTAGCAGTAGGTTTAGCTCTCAAAGGTGCTAAAGTTGGGTTTATTGATGCAGATATTCACGGTCCTAGTGCCCCTTTAATGTTTGGATTGGAGAATACTCAACCTGAAGTGGTTGAAAACAATGGTAAACAAATTATTACTCCATTAGAAAAATATGAAGTTAAAATAATGAGTATGGGGTTTTTTATTGATCCAGAAAAAGCTCTTATATGGCGTGGCCCTATGATTGGCTCTGCTTTTAAACAAATTATGGAGGATACTAATTGGGGAGAGTTGGACTATCTGATTATTGATACTCCTCCTGGTACAGGAGATATTCACCTGACACTTGTTCAGAATTATAGCCTTACTGGTGTTGTCATCGTTACTACTCCTCAAAAAATTGCTATTAATGATGCAGTGAAAGCTATTAATATGTTTGAGGACCCCAATATTAATGTGCCTATTTTAGGAATAGTAGAAAATATGTCGTATTTCATCCCTCCAGATGCTCCAGATAAAAAATATAATCTTTTTTCTGGGCTTGGCTCTATCAATGATATTGCTAAAAAATTTCATATAAATATTCTTGGACAGATTCCTATAGATCCACAAATATGTGATGAAGCAGATAACGGACGTCCAGCTATTTTAGATGATAATACAGCTTATTCTCTAGAGCTTAGAAAAATGGTGGATGCTACTACTCAGGCTATCTCTATTCGTAATGCTACTCTTCCAGAAACTAAAATTGTAGAAATTAAAAATCAATAAAATTTAAAATCATGGAATACGAAGAAATTAAAAAACGTGTCCTTTATATTCTAAATCAAATACGTCCATATCTACAAAATGATGGTGGTGATATGGAATTCATAGAATTGACGGATGATTTTATTGTAAAATTAAAATTAACTGGTGCTTGTCATTCTTGCCCAATGTCTGTGATTACTATAAAAAATGGAATTGAAGAAACTCTAAAAAAATATATTCCAGAAATTAAGGAAGTTGTAAATGTATTAAATTAAAAAAAAGTTAATATCAACTAACTTTATTTACCCAAGTACTTTCTTTTATTAGCCTAAAGTATAATTGTTTTATTTGTGCTCATTTGTGTGCATTTGTGGACATTTTTTAATCACATTTTCCAATAATTACATTATATTTTTAAAATTATTATTACAAAATTTAAAATATTGCTAATTTTACTAAATTATTTATAATTTTTTATGGAAACAATTGTTAGCGAATTTATCAATAAAAAAATCTGTATTTGGGGATGGGGACGCGAAGGCAAAAGCACATTGCAATTTATAAATAAATTTGTGCACAGTTCAGATGTAGTAATTGCTGATAAAAATTCTATTGATAATATTGCCATTCCATATATTTCTGAAAATGAGCTGATTGCTAATATAGATAAATATGATATTATAATTAAAGCTCCAGGGATTAGTCTATATAATTTGAATATTAAAAAAACTAATAACATTACAAGTCAAGTGGAATTATTCCTTAAATATTATAAAGACAAAACTATTGGTATTACTGGCACCAAAGGCAAATCTACTACAACTAATTTAGTATATTTTTTATTAAAAAATTTAAATTATAATGTACAAATGGGTGGAAATATTGGAATACCTGTATTCGACCTTTTAATGAATGATAACCAAACAGATTGGTACGTTTTAGAATTATCTTGTCATCAATTAGATAATATAAATTATTCACCTCATATTGCAATTTTTTTAAATATTTTCCCAGAGCATCTAGATTACTATCAATCATTAGAATCATATAAAAATGCTAAATTTAATATCATTGCTCATCAGAATAGTAATGACCTTGCTATAATAAATAACAACATTTCTGATATTCCAAATATAGAAAGTGAAATTTGGAATTTCGGTGAAAACATTAAAAATATTCAAAGAGGATTATTTTATATTAATAATAATTTAATTTTTAAAAATTCTAACAACACAAAAAAATTATCAATCGATCAAACCAAATTAAAACTAAAAGGGCAGCATAACATTCATAATATTTGTGCAGCTTTACTAGCTACACATTTTGGTACTAGCAGAGAAATCGAAACATTTGTACAAAAAATTTATGAATTTCAGCCTTTACCACATAGATTGGAGTATGTAGGCAAATTTAAAGATATTCATTTTTACAATGATAGCATCTCTACAATACCACAATCTACTATTGCAGCATTAGAATCACTGCACGATGTAGACACTTTAATAATAGGTGGGATGAATAGGGGTATAAATTATTCTGAACTTTTTGATTATTTAAAAAAATCAAATGTAAAAAATATATTTTGTATAGGAGAATTAAAAGATTTTTTATATCAAAATTTAAACAATTATAAAGATAAAAATGTAATTAAATTTGAAGATTTACAACAAGCTGTGTATGCTGCTTTTCAATTTACTTCTCCTGGTAAAATTTGTTTGTTATCGCCTGCAGCAGCTAGCTATGATCAGTTCAAAAATTTCGAAGAGCGTGGCGATAAATTCAAACATTATATAGAAGATTTTGATACAAAAATCTAGTTTAAGGTATATAGTTATATGCTTCTATACCATTGTTATACAAATTTTTCTTTTTCTTCTTTATGAAATAACCAAGACCTTATTAATTCAGCAATACAAATAAATATAATGGTAAAAATGATTTCTTCAATAATAAAAAAGAATCTAATGTAAATCCATGAAGCGAGATAATTTATGATATTTACTAAAAAAGTAAAAATTGTAGAAAAAATAGTTATATAAATTAAAAAACTCCTCCATCCTAGCAAATTAGAATTGGCATAAAGTGGAGACTCTATCTTTTTGAATTTATTATATTGGGGTAATAAAAAATAATAATGCTGGATAAAAATAATAACTATAGCACCAAAAGCATATAATCCATAAGTGAATGTAAATAAATCTCTCAATAAACCAATCAAAAAAGCAATAAATATCAAAGATGTTTTATTCATATTAAAAGGAATCAAACATAAAATAATATAGATGAATAAATTAATCTGTACACCATACGATAGTGGCAAATGATCTAATATTAGAACTTGAAATAGGAAAATTAATATAGCAAATAATACTTTTTTAAAAGTCTGCATGAATTATTTATTTTGATTAAGTTGCATTATTTGATCATTATCAATAAACTTAACTACATAAACGAAATATACTCTGTATAAATTTTCTAAATAATTAAATTTATAGGTCATAGATTGATTATCTGGGTTAAAATATTTAGTAGTAACAACTCCAATAGGTATATTTGGTGGGAAAAAAGTTGAATAATCACTAGTAAAAATGGTATCACCAAGATTAATTTTAATAGTGAATGGTACATTTACTATTTCGCCGGTTCCTATATGTTTTCTATCCCATTGAGCTATACCAACGTAATTATTATTTATAGCAGCAGAGATTTTGACATCAGGATGCATATAAGTTTTTAACAAAGTATATCTATCTGAAACAGAGCTCACAATCCCTAGGATTCCATTAGGTGTAAAGACACCACTATTTTCGCTAATGCCATCTCTCCTTCCCTTTTCGATAATTGCATAATTCTTTGATTCATTAATGGTCATAGTTAATAATCTAGCAGACAAAAAATAATATAAATTTTTTAATGAGTCTGGTATTAAAAACGTGCTATCAGAAACAGATATACATTTTACATTCATAGAATTATGCAATCTATCATTTAGGATTAAATTCTCTATAGCTAGTTCTTCGTTTTCTTTTTTTAGAGAAAAATAATAAGAAATATTACTCGACAACGTATTGAATGGGGCAACTATGAAAGATGAAATTTTAAAAAAATAAGCTTTATGAATTTCAGAATTATGAATAAAAAGCCATAAACAAAAAATAGATAATATGAGGAAAATAATAGTAAAATTATATTTTTTAAAAAATCTAAGCCAGTTCCACATGAATTAAATAAGGAAAGGGAATTTATTAAAATTTTTAAGAGCTACGCTAGTACCTCTAGCTACAGCTAAAAGAGGATCTTCGCCCAATTGCACTTTTAGTTTTATTCTAGATGATAATCTTTTATCTAAACCACGAAGCAATGAGCTACCGCCAGTAAGATAAACACCATTTTGCAATATATCAGCAGATAGTTCTGGTGGAGTATTTTCTAAGGCACTAATTACAGTATCTTCTATTTTAGAAATAGTTTTATCTATAGCATGAGCTATCTCTTCATGGTTAACTTGTACTGAGCGAGGTATACCAGTTATTATATCTCTACCATTAACTTCTATAGGTTCAGGTGGATTTTCAATATTAGGTATAGCAGCACCAACATCAATTTTAATACGTTCTGCTGTTCTTTCACCGATACTAAGATTATGAGCACGTTTCATATAATCTTGTATATCTTCATTGAGTTCAGTACCACCTACACGAATGCTTTTATTACTAATAATACCACCTAAAGCAATAACTGCTACCTCAGTAGTACCACCGCCTATGTCTACAATCATATTACCTGTATTGTCTAATACATCAATACCTATACCTAAAGCTGCAGCCATAGGTTCATAAATTAATTTTACTTCTTTAGCTCCAGCTTGTTCAGCAGAGTCGTGTACAGCTCTCATTTCTACTTCAGTTATACCACTTGGAATACCTATTACCATACGATAACTATAATTGATGAGATTATTTTTCCAAGGTATCATTTTAATAAATTCTCTAATCATTATCTCAGCAGCATAGAAATCTGCTATTACGCCATCTCTCAATGGGATAATAGTTTTTATATGTTCATGAGTTTTGCCATGCATCATCATAGCTTTTTTGCCGACAGCCATCACAGTATTTGTGGTATTATCTATTGCAACGATAGATGGTTCATTTACTACCACTTTATCATTATACATTATCACTGTATTAGCTGTACCTAAGTCTATTGCTATTTCTTTTGTTAAAAAATTAAACAAAGCCATCTTATTCCTCTATTTTTTAATGTTTAAAATTCCTAATTTTTGTAAATGACAAAATTAAATCATTTTCTTGACAATAAGATATAATATCTCTATCATGTATAGATCCACCAGGTTCTACTATAGCTATGATGCCATTTTTATAAGCTAAATCTACACTATCTGTAAATGGGAAAAATCCATCACTAGCTAATATTGCTCCATTGAGGTCGTGTCCAAATTTTTTTGCTTTCTCGATTGCTAACTTAACAGCATCTACTCTGCTAGGTTGCCCACATCCCATACCTATCAATTGTTGATCTTTGACAATAGCAATAGCATTAGATTTCAAATATTTAGCAATGGATACACCTAGCGCCAAATCGTCAATCAATTTATCATTCAATTTTTCATTTTTCACTATCCATTCCCATTCAGAAGTATCAGGGATATAATCATCTCTCTGCTGCACCAAACTACCACCTAAGACACTACGCCACAACCAACTATCTGGTTTAGCATCTGATATAGAAAGCAAAATTCTATTTTTTTTAATTGATAATTTCTCTATTTGCCCTTCTAAAAATCTGGGAACTATGAGAACTTCAAAAAACAAACTATTTAATTTTTCTATAGTTTCATCATCGATAGGTGTATTAAAAGCAAAAATACCACCATAGGCAGA
>JAHDSP010000364.1 GCA_018432645.1 Bacteroidales bacterium
AGGATTAAAAGCGGGTACTTACAATAAAAAAACTGCCAAAAGAAAAGAGATATTTTTCAATTCTGTGCTCGCTCATGATGAAATAGATAGACTTTTTGACCACAAAGCACTGACAAACTGGAAAAGATTCACCAAAGACGGAGAGCAGAAAGTAAAAGAAATTAAAAGAGATGACGACGGAACAATCAAAGAAAATCTAATAATAAAAGGAAATAATTTACTAGCGTTGCATAGTCTCAAAAAGCAATTTGCAGGAAAAGTGAAGCTGATTTATATTGATCCGCCGTATAATACTGGCAATGACGGTTTTAAATACAATGATAATTTCAATCATTCTACTTGGCTGACTTTCATGAAAAATAGGCTGGAAGTGGCAAGGGAGTTATTGAGAGATGATGGGGTTATCTTTGTGCAGTGTGATGATAATGAGCAAGCCTATTTAAAGGTTTTGATGGATGAGGTATTTGGAAGGGAGAATTTTGTAAATAATATCATCGCTGTTATGAATCCAAGAGGAAGACAAGAAGCATCATATCCAATAGCTAAATCTCATGAATATCTAATTATTTATTCAAAAGAAGAAAGTATGGCAATTTTTTTAAATATAAATAAAAAAGAATATACTGGAAATGAAAATATTTATAGATTATTGAGCTTAAGAAAAAGTGGTAATGCTTCTAGTAGAAAAGATAGACCTAATATGTATTATCCTATTTATTATAGTGAAAAATATAATGATATTTCTATTTATAAAAATGAAGATTATACAATAGAAATACTTCCAATAAAAACAAGTGATGGTAGTGATGGAAGATGGAGGTGGAAGAAAGAAAATGTTCAAGCAAACAAACATTTATTAGTTGTGAAAAAAAATTCAAAAGGTGTTTATGATGTTTATGAAAAAAATTATACTGTTGTTGATGGTGAATATAAAGGAGAGAAAATACAAACATTTATAAAGGATAAAAATATAATAAATGATAAAGCAAAGGAACATTTAGAAACTCTTTTTGGTGAAAAAATATTTGATTATCCTAAATCAGAATATTTATTAAAAATAATATTAGAAATATCAACTCAACCAAACGACATAGTTCTCGACTATCATCTTGGTAGTGGCACAACTGCTGCAGTAGCTCATAAAATGGGAAGACAATATATTGGTGTTGAACAGATGGATTATGTAGAAACTATTGCTTGTGAAAGACTTAGAAAAGTAATACAAGGCGAACAAGGAGGAATTTCAAAATCTGTAAATTGGCAAGGTGGCGGAGACTTCATCTACTGCGAACTTGCCAAATGGAATGAAACTGCAAAAGAA
>JAHDSP010000220.1 GCA_018432645.1 Bacteroidales bacterium
AACAGCCATAGGAAGTGCAATAAGTCATAAAGCAGTGCTCGAAAATCCTGATGTTATTTCAAAAACAGTGTTAGCTCGTGGTCTGGATGCTGGTACAGCTTTTGAAATTTTATCTATAGATATCGCAGATATCGATGTTGGAAAAAATATCGGTGCACAGTTACAAATGGATCAAGCTCAAGCAGATAAAAATATCGCTCAAGCTAAAGCTGAGGAACGTAGAGCTATGGCTGTAGCCTTAGAGCAAGAGATGAAAGCTAAAGCCCAAGAGGCTCGTGCTAAAGTCATCGAAGCAGAAGCTCAAATACCTATAGCCATATCAGAAGCTTTCAGAATGGGTAATCTTGGCATCATGGACTACTATCGTATCCAAAATATAAAAGCAGACACTGAAATGAGAGAAAATATAGTAAAGCCTCCTCATGACAATAAAAAAGACTAATTATTTGTTTAACTGATCTTCCTGAAAAATATGTAGGCAATAAGTACGAATAATTAAAAAACTGGATTTCCTCAATAACTATCAGACTATTAAGCTTTTAAAAGTTTATTAATTCTAATGAAGATCTGTTATAATAGGACAATTAATTAAAAAACATTTTCAAATAAAAATATCTTTTAAAAGCTTGCGTGAATAATTAATTTGTGTAATTATTCTGTCTTTATCCATTTTTGCGTGACTATTATTTTATGATTTTCTTTTAAAGTAATAAAATAAACTCCAGCAGGTAAATCGTGTGTATTTATAGTTATTTTGTTTAATTGATTTAGTTCTTTCATTAACTCTAACTTACCATTGATGTCATAAATTTCTATAGTTAGATTGTTTGAAAAACTATTTGTAAATTCTACAGTTAATTCACTGTTTGATGGATTAGGATAAATATTTATTTGGGGTTTAATGATTACTTCGTCTATGCCAACAACATGACATAAACCATTATAAATAGGATGGCTATTGATGAAGTTTGGAATATTGTCTTTATAGTGGCATAATAAATAAGGTCCTAGTACACCAGCCATTCCATTATGATACATCAAACCAATGTTAGTACCAACACCTTCAATCATGACAAATTTTTCTCCACTTGTCCATGCAGGAGTATAGTTTAATCGTAGATGTTTTTTACCATTCGAAAAATAAATGCTATCAACAATATATCCATTAAAAGAATTACCTAATGAGAGTGATAAATCATAGACTTGATAATGGGTTGTATCATCTATTTTACGATATGATAACTTTCCTAACAAGGTGTCCTCTTTTATTAGATATGTCTCTAATTCAGAAGTTTCTCTATAGTATTTTACTTTTTTATATATGATGGATGAAATAGTAGTATCAGAAATGTACACAATACTATCATTAACAGGACCAAATAACTGGTCTGTCTTAACATTCCAAAAAGTTTGTGAATTGCCAAAAACAGACTGATACTGAGCAACAGCAAAATTGTTGTAGCAAATTGTAACAAAAATGAGTATTAATAAATGTAAATTTTTCATAGTTAAAAATTTAAAATAAATTTATTGAACAATTAAAGATTTTTGTTTTCATTGTTGTGTTTTATTAGTTTGTACTTTTTGTTTATGTCTCATTTTTGTCCTCCTTTTTTAATTGTAAATACTTATTTTTATTTATCTGTTTAACTTCTATTTGTCTGTGTCGCTGTCTTTTCTCCTATGAACGCTAACAGTTTATGGCATGGTGTAGTGCAGATTACTAGACGATTTCCATCAGTTTACACCAACTTTTTTTACAAGCTTCAAACTCATCCATACCACTAAAACCAGCATACACTATGCCATGTGTTAGTGTTCGTTATTCATCCATTTATTTATTTCTGTTTCCAATTTATCGAGTTCTTCATATTTCATTTCTTCATATTTAAAAGCTTTTGTCAGATCTGATTTTTCTACTTTTTCTCCTCCATATACTTCGTAGAATATGGAAAGTCTTTTATATAATTCATCGACAAAAATACTATCTACAAAACCTTCAAGTCCATATGCTTCAAAATGTTTTGAAATAGGCAAGTAATAAACCATTCCTGTAAATACATCCTGATAGGTATATTGTCTCGAAAATGGCCAGATATCAAGTGAGTCACTACCAAATGGACTACCATTTAAATCAAATCCCAAGTCTTCTTTCTTTGCAATCATGAATGCAGCATCCCATTTCCCATCTTGAATAGGAACTTCATAATAATCTTGGAAGGCTTTATTTTTTGTTGTGTCTGTTGATTTAGTAGTCAATGCTAGAGAATTTATATACACGCTTACAACTTTATTTTTATAGTTATTATTTAATATCGCTCCTGTATTTGTTATCAAGGAACCATCTGCTCCCAAAACATTCTTTAAAAATGCATGTCTATTGTTCATGATAACTAAACTTTTATTTTTCCCTAATTGACACAAACTATCATAAACATGAATTATGTTATCTGCCATTATACTATCTCTATCTTTATACATTTGTATCTCCCTAAATGTTAAAAAGTCCTCTTTGGTATTTATTTCTTGATAGTTTGGATTTATCATGTCTGAAGGATAGACTTTTATTTTCTTGTCATCCGGTAAAGTTGAATTTAGTTGATTTATTTTTTTCAATAAGAAAAAGAAATTGGATTTTTCCCAATATAGCCAATGTATATTTCGATAAATTTTAATTAAATCTTGATATTGTTTTACAGAATCAGAATATTCGTTTAATAAAAAATCATTCAATTCTTTTTGGATGAAGACAGATCCTACCTCAGTAAAAATACAACCAACATTATTAATAAAATAATCAGATTGAATAATATCAAATATCAAATCGTATTGTGTCATCTCACCATGACGCCTTTCACAAAGAATAACAATATCTTTTTTGTCCCATTGTTTAATAATGTAGTCTTTTGAAGTTAATTTTTGTCTCTCAATATAACTAATATAATTTTTCAAAGCGGGATTAATCTCATCCTTACAACTAATGAATAATAATGGAATAATTATTACTATAATAAATAAATTTCTCATCTTTGACCTCCTGTTTTTATTATTTGTTTTATGTATTTATCTAAATAACTATTGTAGTACAAATGCAATAGGTATTACATAATAAGATCTCACTGGTATGCCTTTTTGTTTTGCAGGTATCCAGCTAGGCATTTTTGTTATTACTCTTACAGCCTCTTCATCACAGATACCACCTATTCCTCTAACAACTTTAACATCACTAATACTACCATCTTTTTCAACAACAAATTGTACATAAACCGTACCTGATATGTTATTTTTAATAGCTTCTATAGGATATTTTGTGTTTTCCTGTATAAATTTTAATAAAGCTTCATCTCCGCCAGGGAATTGTGCCGGTTCTTCTACTATTGAGAATATAGGTTCGTTATCTTTATTGGTAGTATCAGTAGTGTCTATATTCTGAGCATAATCATTAATAGAAATTGTTAATAAAATTAATATTGCAAATAAAAACCTCTTCATATTTTTTTTGTAAAAATAATATAATTTCTAATTATTAAAAAGGCTCTATAACGAATAATGTGGCTTATAAAATTCAATTTGCAGCTAACGGTCTACAGCTATGTTGCGTCCTGGTTTTCAATGCTGTGAATTTTTAGTTACTCACGAATGGTAATTTTAGTAATTCAGGTCAGAGTAGTTCTGAATCACCGCATTACAAATAGGTGCTGTTATTTATTGGCCATTGTTTTCAAGTTAAAAGAAATCATTCCCTTGAGAGTTTCTCCAAAATTTTATTTAGTTCCTCATAAATATCGTCGTACTTATGATATTTAGGGAATCTTACATGATGAAATTTTGTTGGGAAATCATAATACCTCATACCGACTAGATCTCTTGCTTTATTCCCAACACAAACAACTAATTTTGGTTTAAATAATTTAATTTCTTTGCGTATAAGTTTCATGTTTGTTTCATCATCTTCGAATCTAACGGAGTCTGAGATATAGCTTCTTTCTACAATTTCACTATCTATACGAAGGGTTTTTTTAATGTTTGAAAAATTTGCTTTAGTCCACCATTTATTTTTACCCAAGAATTTATTAATAATTGCATCATCTTCTGTTAGCCATAAATGAGATAACACAGTGATGCTTATTTTGTCTTTATCTTGGCGGCTGCCCTCAAAATAGAACATAAAATCAATCTGCTCGTTGTAAATTGCTTTTTCTCCGATAAAGGGGAGGTCTATATTAATTGCCTCAGCTCTATCAATTTTATTAGGGTTGTTCTCATCAAATTGTTCAATATATTTATCATAAAAGATTCGTAAATAAGGAAAATCATCCAAGTATTCTATTATATTATTTTCTTTCTTAACTTGGTCAAAAACAGTTTTTGAAAAAAGACCAGATTCGTTATGAATTTCACCCAAACTAATTGCTATTTTTTCTATTTTTTCAAGTCTTTCTATGGTAATATTTTCCATGCTTTAATTATTCTATTATTAATCCCTTTATTGTTCAAATAAAAGTTTAATTGTTATCGTATTAAAATTATGTTTATGGTTTACAGTATGTCCTCACACTGTTGCCTAATATTATATTTATACAATAAATATAAAACATTCTTATAAACAAATTTTTTACAAATTTAATACCTTTTTTATAATAGAACGCAACTTGATATTAAATCCAGATAATATGGAATTCAAAAATGCAATAAAGAAAGTTTTTTAATAAAAAAAATCATTGCTGTCCGATAAAAATAAAGAAAACAGTAATATGCTAAATACTAACTTTGTAAAATAGTAGAGAAGATTTAGTTTAATTTGCAGCTGATTCGTATTCGCTGACTAATAAATCTATCAGTTCTTTCACTGTAATAATTTTATCAGTTTTATAAACATTTGCACCAGCAAAAGCAAAACCATGATTAAATCTTCCGTTTTTGGCATTAATCAAGGCATTTGCAATACAGTAAGGAGTATTTTTATAATCACAAGTTATTATACAATGATAGGGACATTTAAAAGGTTTTTTAAGTCCGTTTTTAACATCTATTAAAAATTTATTTTCAATTGCACGGCCTGGCATACCCACGGGACTGTTAATAATTTTGATATCATTTTCTTTGGAATCAAGATAAATCTGTTTAAACTTATCTGAAGCATCACATTCAACCGTTGTAACGAAACGCGTTCCCATTTGAACACCTGAAGCACCCATACTTATAAAACGATAAATATCTTCGCCCGTGTAAATTCCTCCTGCAGCGATAACCGGTATTTTTCTTCCTAACTCTTCTTCAAAAGGCTTTATTGATGATAAAACATCAGGAATTAAATTCTCTAAAGCAAAATCCTCTAAGAAAAGCTGTTCTTTTTTAAAACCCAAGTGACCACCAGCCATTGGTCCTTCGACAACAATGGCATCGGGAATGTAGTTATAATTAGTTAACCATTTTCTAATAATTATAGATGCCGCTTTTCCCGATGAGACAATGGGAACAAGCTTAGGCTTATAGTCAGAGTTGATTAAATATTTGGGAAGGTTTAATGGTAATCCGGCGCCAGAAAAGATAATATCAATTTTTTCTTTAATTGATGTTTTTACCAGTTCGGCATAGTTAGAAAGAGCGACCATAATATTTACGCCCAATATCCCGTAAGTCATACTTCTGGCTTTCTTTAATTCTTTTGATAAAGATCTGTTGTTTGCTTCAACATAATTATTATAAAAATCAGGTTCACTCTCGCCAATGCCAGCCGTAGCGATGACACCTATTCCACCCTGATTTGCAACAGCAGAAGCTAAATTACTTAACGATACACCGACTCCCATGCCTCCCTGAATAATCGGTATCATTGCAACCAAATTTCCAATTACCAGATTCGGTAATTTATACATATTCTTGTTTCTTATTAATAAATTAGATTTTAATATCTTTTTCTATTAAAATCACTCCTTTCTGTTTTTGGTTTTGCAATATTCACTGTGATTTTTTTGCCATCTAATTCAGCACCATTTAATTCACGGATAGCATTTTCTGCTTCTTCGTCGTTTGGCATTTCAACAAAGCCAAAGCCTCTTGATTTTCCTGTATAATGATCCATAATTACTTTTGCTGAAGACACGATGCCGTATTCTTCAAAAATTTCTTTTAAGTCATCATTTCCTACTTTTGTAGTCAGGTTTGTAATGAAAATATTCTTCATAATAAAGTATATAAGATTTATAACTGCGAGTGTCAAAAATTGAAGAGGGATAGCGCTGTTAACAGAAAAGTTATAAGACTAAACGACTTAAATTTTATTAAACTCAATAACTTTGCAAAGATACAACTAATATTTATATAAACCAAATTATTTAAAGATTTCTAATAAAATAAAAAATTTGCATTGCTAAAACTGTGATTATATCTGCTTAATTTTCTAATAAAATTAATTGAATTATGCGTTTAATTAATAACTAAATTATTATTGGTTCATTTACGGTAATAACTATATATCTTATGAGCATAATTGATTTTTAAATAAATTTCTACTTAATTTACTTTTCTTTGTCAGCCACACAAAGAAAAGTAACAAAAGAAAAGTCTCCGCTGGGGAAATGATTTGATAAAACTACGCAATCACCTCTGGGGGTTTACAAACTCGCAAGCTTTAGCTTGCTCAAACAGTGTAAACCCTTCTTCCCACCGCGGCTTGCTTGTTTTATTACAAATCATTTCCCAATGCGGTATTGCTAGGCTTACGAATTATTGTAAAGGTATTCTTTTAATATAAAATGTTGAAAAAGACATTATTAGTTAAACGCCTAATTCAAAAAATTAATTTTTTCTGTTATTCTCGGAGCGGGGAAACTCTTTTTAGTTTCTTTTAAAACGGTAAACTCATTAAAATATTTTTTCGTTTTACAATGCAACCATAATGGTTGCATGTATGTTTTTTTTTGCCGATTGCATATAACGGCTGAGTGTATCTGAAGTTCTGATCGTATCGAGAATCTGGTCGAAGGTGTAAACACCGAAGCGAGATACGCTCTGTTATCTGCTGTTGCCAACATTTCCAGAACCCTCACAGTTATACTTCTCAATACAGTATCTGAATGATCTATTTTTCTGCTTTGCTATTTCAATAGAAAAAAATTCCAGAATTTCTAACATGAAATCTATGCGGGAATCAAACTTTTTGGGAATTAAACTATTAAATTGCTCTTTAGTAATGGTATCTGTAGTACTATAAATACTAATTTTAAATTTTTCAGACTCTATATCGCTTAAACCAGCAAGATACCAGCTCTCTATTTCCTTTATCACCACAATTATTTTGTCTTCATCAATATTTCTTAATTTATTTTTTGTTTTCTGTTTTTTTGCAGTCACACATGGTGAATTGTTGATATCTGTCACATAAATATAGTCAGCACCCATTGCTTTAATACTTTTAAGGAATTTATCAATTTTCTCTTTCTTCATAGCTGCATAGCATCTCGTCTCTACAAAATCATACTTTTTCTGTAGTTTTGGTTCCATTATTTTCTTGAAAAACCTTTCGTCATCCTTGCCTTCGACCCATATAAACAATCTTCTATAACCCATAATTATACTCCAAGTAAATCTTGTATATAAAGCTCTTCGATTCCTATTTCATTTGCTAAGAATGTCTTTACTCCTTCTTTATCAACCGGTCTGGAGACTGTGGAAAAACCCGTTTCATCACGAGAAACAAGTAAAATGTTATCCAAACCCGCATATTTTACCATTTCAGGATTATGAGTGGTAACGATAATTTGTTTCTTTTGTGAAGCATCCTTCATCATATCTACTAACTTGGAGATGAGATGAGGATGTATATTCCGCTCAGGTTCTTCGATAATAGTCAACGGTTTATTCTCAAAATATAAAGCAACAATTAGTGCTGTTATGTTTATTGTCCCATCAGAAATCAAAGATGCGGGCAAGTACTGGTTCTTAAAATATATTTCCTGCAATTTAAAAAGCAAAGATTTGTCCGCAAATTTCTCTACATCAAGATTACTTATGAATGGTAAAAGGTCTTTCACCAAATTGAAAAGTTTTCTTTTTTTCTCTTCGTTTTCGGTGATATTTTTAAGAACAATAGACAAATTACTTCCATCTTCTTCTAATTCAACTTTTCCAGTAATTGGGGTAGCTTTTTTAGGCAACTTTGGATCAAAATCATATACTGAAATGTCACTGAAAATTTCCTTCAGTGGAGGCAAAAAAAAGAACGAGCTTTGAAGAAGAAGAGTACTATCTGATAATTTTTCTTCTCTCAAAAAGAGTGGATATATATCATCTTTCTCTATCGGTACTTCTTCTGGTTTATGTAAATCAGTCTTTACTTTTCCATTAGCGCCGCGAGATAGAATGATTTCTCCTTGTCCAATTATTTCGTTTTCTTCTATTTTTTTCTTTTGTTTTTCGAGTCTAACAAAATTACATTTCAGAGTTAAATTATCTTTGGCAATTTCAAATCCTAATCCTCTTTTTCTAAACTTCAATGCAAACTCGTAAATGGTCTCATATATTTCTATCCCTGTGAAACCTTCCTTCGGCCGTCCTCCAAGCAACCCAAATTTTCGATCAGAAACAACTTTTAAGGAAAAATTCTCAGAAGCACCAACATTTACGTTCCTAAGATACTCAACACCTCCTTGCATGGATACCGCATTATTTAATCCAGAATTTGCTATATCCCTCAGAAATTCAAAAATCTGAACAAAATTGGATTTTCCAGAAGCATTGGCACCAATCAATACATTGAACTTGCCAAGTTCTATTTCTAACTCTTTGAAGCTTTTGAAGTTTGTTATTTTTATTTTTCTTATAGCCATAATTTAACCTCCTTTATTGGCAATTGCAGATAACTCGTTTACACACGCCACTCCTTAACACCATATTTCCAAATTTAGATCTATAGACGTCATAAAGTTGCGTTATATTTCTATATACAAAAGTAGACATTATTTTATAAATCATAAAATGGCGATTTATTTATGAGGGGATTATATCATTTTTTGGACAAAATCTCCGATTAAACATAAAATAATTGGACAAATATACAACTTTTTTTCATTATGACAAATTTTTTTAAAAAAAGTTTTCAACATAAAATATTTTTCGACGGCCTGGAAAGGTGTTTTTAGACAGTCTGACGGCTGGAGGTATGAAAAGTTGCCGGTTTTAGTAGCATATACTTATCAAGTTACATTGAAATTGATGCGAGGTAGAACGCTCGAATGCACTACAATCCATGTCATTACTCATACACGATGTTATGTGAAGAAGAGTTTTATTTTAACTTTTCAAAATTAGCGATACACCGAAATCCTATCCAATTTGCTGGTTTATCATAATTTAACTTTATATTACAAACTGTATCTTTTAAAGTCCAATTACTTCCATAAGCGATACCATATGTTGAGGTCATTTCTGAAACGTTATCACACAATCCTATTACTTTGACATTGCTATTTAATTTATCAATAGGGGAGATGATTTCCTTTTCATTTTTTATTTCTGGCTTTATAATTGAATATAATTGTTCAAATTCATCAAGAGATGGTAACTTATAAATAACTTTTTTATTTTTGTTACTGTATTTTTCATTTACTACAATACTTCGCCATTCACAATATTTATTAGCTTGTTCAAATGAAACACCAACAACTGGATAGTTTCTAAAATCATTTTGAGATATAAATTTACCATTATAAACCGAATACCAGATGGCAGAATCAGGCAATGCATTATTGTATTCTGTTGAATTTTCACCATATTTATCTTTTAGCCAAAAGAGATATTCTAGCCAAGCTAAATTTGTTACTTCATATTGGTCAATAAATGAATTTAATTCTTTCACCTTAATAGATCCGGGAGGTAGCTTTTGTGAAAAACTGACATTAAAGCTAATCAACAGAATGCTATATAGAAAAATACCAATGATTTTTTTCATCATCAATTTGTAATTTTTAAATGTCAATAATCTTTATTTGTTTATGTCTGTAACAAATTGAGACCATTATAAGCAATAAAATTGTTAAGTTTTTTTCATGTTCGTTTTTTGTGTTATTGCCGATAACGGTGGCAAACGTGCGTATACTGCCAACGCCCATAAATTTATTGTCAAGGTGCAACATTGTCATGCAGTTACGCTTGTTTGCTGTTATGCTTAGTGTTTTTTGTCCCACCATTCTTGCTTGTCCATATTAACTTTTACAACTTTAATTGAACAATTGTTATTATTATGTGCATCAGTTTCCCATTCCTTTACATGGTCTTTATTTAGGCGTCCAATCCATACTGCCCAAAATATAAATACATAATAATCTGACGAATCATTTATTGTAAAAGAAGTATTATTACCTTTCAAATCTTTTAACTTGGTTGTTAAGTCTTTCATTGTGAGCAAAGAATCATATTCAAACTTGCTTTCTTTAGTGAGTGATAAAAGAAAAGAAGATGCTTTAGCATTACATTGAGATTCTTCTCTGTATTTGAGCAAATTACCATTCTTGTCAAAAACCATAATGTCAGGTATGGATTTAGCAAAACTGATGTTTTGGACAGCCCATGTCCAATCATCTTGGCTTAAGGTAAAAATATTGTCTTGCAAAAGTCCCTTTTTAGATGCATATTTTAAAATACTTTCTTCTGATTCAACTTTTGGTTTTTTTATTCCATAAAGTGATTTTAAAATAAATGTTTTACAACTAGGTAAGAAGGCAAGAATTATTAATAAAACAATAACCCGAGGGAGCATTTTTCGCCCCCTCGGGATAATCAATTTAACTAACATTTTTCAGTAGGTTTTTCAACTCTATTGCCCATTTTCACCATAACGGTTGTCTTACCCCAAACGGAGCGAACATAGTCCATTTTGTACTCTCCCCGAAGAATACTAATTGAGTCATAACCTAAAGCATAGGCAGCTTCCTTAGGCAATTCAACATCTGAGTCTACGTATAAAACATCGCCAAATTTACGAGGTCTTTCTAAAAACTCAATTTCGGCTTTTTCACATTCCTCTATCAAAGCAAATTTTGCTCTTTCTCCCAAAGAAATGTCGATGCTGATTTTACAAATACCAAAGCCGCAACAGTCACATTTTTTTCTGCCGACAGCAATACTAATTACAATTGTTGGTCCTTTTTCCATGATAATAATGATTTAAATGTCAAGTTTCACAAGGTTGTTTAGACTTTTATTTTGTTGCAAATATACAACTTCTTTTCATTCTGCCAAATTTTTTTAAAAAAGTTTTCAACATTTATTCTGTGTTTATCGGAGCGAAGCAACTCGCCTCTTTTTTTATCTAATATAATGAATTATTCTATCGTCATCTATATTTTCAATATCTATATGTGTGTATTGACTAATAATGGGTGCTCGCACTCCCTGACCAAATACTTTATTACCTACTATCACTCTAGCCTCATCCCATTGTTCTCTGTTAATAAAAGTATTTAATAATTGACTGCCTCCCTCTACAAGTATTGAAGTAATATTATTCTCAATACAATAAGCATATAATGTATCTATAAAATCAATTTTGATTTTTACAATATCTATTTTATCTCCATTTATAGTGGTATTCAGAATATTTTTATAAAACAAAATTGTTTTTGCTTGTTCATCAAATATTTTAGCGTTTAGAGGCAAATTGCCAGAATTAGTCACTACCATTCTTATTGGGTTATCACCATGCCAATGTCTGGTTGTCAATTGTGGATCGTCGCATCGCACTGTGCCTGCTCCTACTAATATAGCCATCTCCTCTGCTCTCCATTTATGAACTATTTGTCTTGTAGCAGCATTGCTAATCCATTTTATACAATTTTGATTTTTTTCGGCAATGAATCCATCGAGTGTTTGTGCCCATTTCAGAATTATGTATGGACGTTTTTTTTCTATAAAAGTAAAAAAACGTTTATTTAGTTTCCTATTCTCTAAACTACAAATGCCTATATCTACCTGAATACCTGCATCTTTTAATATCTTAATTCCTTGATTATTAACTAAAGGATTAGGATCTATATCAGATATTACAACTCTACATGGGCTCATCTCTGCTACATATGGTGCACAAGGAGGTGTTTTACCATAATGAGAACAAGGTTCTAAATTTACATAGATTGTACTACCTTTTATTTGCGTTTTATCATCTAATTTATCAATAGCTACACGCTCTGCATGTGGCATACCAAATGCATGATGGTATCCTTCGCTAATAATTTCTCCATTTTTTACGATTAGACAACCTACGAGAGGATTAGATTTCACATATCCGAGACCTTTTGCTGCTAATTCTATGCATCTAAGCATGTATTTTTCATCTAATTCAGTCATTTTTTTACAAATTTAATAATTTGTAACTTTTTAAATAAAAAATCGTTATATTTGTAGATAATTTATGACTATAAAGGAATATAATAAATCTGTAGATAAATACAGTGATCATTTGTATGCTTTTGCCTTAAAAGCATTACAAGATGATGATATGGCAAAAGATGTAGTACAGGAGAGCTTTATTCGTTTATGGGAAAACAAAGACAAAATAAAAAATAACAAGATTAAACCATATTTATTCACTATTGCTTATCACTTGATAATAGATGAAACCAGATATGCTAATAGATTCGAATCTTTGTATTTCACTTATCAGGATGATGATGAAGAGATGAATGTAAATGTAATAGAGCTTTACCAGACTAATTATTCTTATATAAATAATTTCGATGTTAAAAAGAATATAACCAATGTAATTAATACTTTGCCAGAGATACAACAAAAAATTATGATGATGAGAGATGAACAAGACTATAGCTATAAAGAAATCGCAGACCAGCTAAACATTAGCGAAACTCAAGTAAAAGTATATCTGCATCGTGGTAGACAACAAGTTAAATCAATCATTGGTAAAATGGAGAATTTATTATGAAAATGAAAAAAAATAAAAAATTTGATAAATTGCTACATCAATATATAGATGTAGAAAATAGTAAAAAACAAAAATATTTAAATGTTTTTTACCAAATTTATAATGAAAGTGATACTGCAAATGTCTCTTTAGATGAAGACTTTAAACAAAAATTAAAATCTATATCAAGTGAGAATAAAAAAAGCATAAGCTTTTCACCAATTTTGAGATATGCTGCTGTAATAGCTTTAGTGCTAGTTGTGAGTATTATAACTAGTATTATATTTTTAGATAAAAAAATTAGTAATAATGAGTTTTTGGCTCTAGATACTACTACATACAAATATCAAAAGCTAATATTAACATATCAAAACTCTTCTGATAATCATTCTAAACAAAATATTACTCTGACAGCTCAGAGCTCAAATATTGTAGAAAATAATAATGATTATAATACTCAAAGCACGAATTATATAGCTGAGACTAATATTGAACCATTAGAAATGAAGAAATCTATTATCCCAATACAGCAAAATATAGATTGCTCGCCAGAATTAATAGACACTCGTACCATTTATCAGGGTTTACAAAATATAGCTGCAATTTTGGAACAGGAAGAAATAGCACAAGCAAATAATAATCATAAAAACCAGATTATTATCAATACTTGGAATAATATAAAAAAATTCATTGGTGAGGGCGAGTTACCTGACAATATTTCATTAGCAAGTGCATATAATTTTATCAAAAATACTGCAAACAAACAAGAATAAGGGTTTAAAACGTTTCATAGATAAAGAATAAAAGAGAGTAATTTTATTGAAATGAATTTTTTTAAACCACAAAGTTCTCAAAGAAGGCACAAAGAACACAGAGAAAAATAGAAAAGGATTAAAAATAGCATTTTTTAATCCACAGATTTACACAAATTAACACAGATGATTTAGTTTTTTAGAGTTTATTTGTGGACTAATTTATAACTAATATCAAGCTAAACTCCTCATCCCATCACTAACCACTAACCACTAACCAATAACCACTAATCAACTCTATCACCTATCACCTATCACTTATCACCTATCACCTATTCACCCAGTCTCCCCGTCTCAACTAATCAACTCATCAACCTTATTCTTTGATTAGTGCTCATTTGTGTGCATTTGTGGATTAATAAAAAAAGGACTATTAAATAATTTATCCATAATAAACTTTATCTAACCAAATTTTATTTATTCTTTTAATCTTTTATTATTATTTTTGCTAATAAAATTAAATGTATGAAA
Source organism: Bacteroidales bacterium (assembly GCA_018432645.1). GTDB lineage: Bacteria > Bacteroidota > Bacteroidia > Bacteroidales > DTU049 > DTU049. Next base: position 14,200 of record JAHDSP010000220.1, read on the forward strand.
AATTTAAAATTCATTTTTCTTTTTATTGGATTATTTGCAGTTCAATTTATTTATGCACAAAAGATTAATTCCTACCGAGATATTTTTAAATATTATCAACGCTTTTACTCATTATCACAAGTACAAGCATATCCCGATGGAGAGTCTTTCACTCTAGTAGATAGTCTAGAAAATCTAGTACTTTTTAAAAATGGTAAATATACTAATTTACTAAGTCAAGAACAATTGAAAAAGGTTCTTCCGCAAGAATTATCTGGTAGTTTAGAATCTTTCCCTGAATATCAGTGGAAAGGTAAAGACACATTAGTGATGACAATAGATACTACTTTGTATATTTACAATTTCAAAACAAAAAAATCAGAATTTATAGCCAAATGGCCAAATGCAGCCAAATACCTTGCTATCGAACCACATACTCTGCAAGTGGCCTATACTCTGAAAAACAATTTATATATAGCTCATAATGGCATGCAGATTTTAGTAGCTGGCGATATAGACACTAATATTGTATATGGACAATCTGTTCATCGTAATGAATTTGGCATAAATACT
>JAHDSP010000553.1 GCA_018432645.1 Bacteroidales bacterium
AAAACTAAATCTAATAGAACATATAGATGCCCTACTGCTAGACATTGGAAATCTCAATTTTGGAATTTTAAAATTACTAATGTTGCTAATATTTTTTCAACCTAATTTTTTTGACAACACTATTTTAAAATAGAGCCAAATTATTTTATAACATAAAATAATTTAATTTTGTAAAAAAATATATTACATAATTTGAAGATTTTTAATAAAAAGATTTAAATATAAAATTTTTGGCATTAAATTTGTTTTAAGAAATTTTTTAAAAAAATATATATGAAAAAATTATTTATGCATGCAATTATTATTTTTATCTTAATATTTGTATTTACTTTAGATTTGAATGCACAAAAAGACAAAAAGAAGGTATTAAAAACTAAAGCACAAACAAATAATGTAGTCGCTAATCAGTCAGCTTTTGCCAAACAAAACATTCATCAAAGTATACAGCCTAGTATCAATATAGTGGACAAAGATGCTGAGGTTGTTGTTAAAGGTATTGGTATATCAAGAGATGATGCCTTAAAAAATGCTCTTCGTCTTTGTGTAGAGCAGGCAGTGGGCGTAGCATTAACATCAGAAACGAAAGTTGAAAATTTTGTTGTTATCAAAGATGCTATTAATACAAGAGCAGAAGGTTATATATCAAAATATGAAATATTAAATGAAGTGCCTTTTCCTGATAGATATGAAATAACTGTTAAAGCTGTTGTTAGTTTAGATCCTATTAAGGCTGATTTTAACATTTTATCAAAAGCTGTCGGTGGAATTAGATTTTTGGTAATGTATGATGATAGAAATATTCCAGCTGCTGACTTAGCAAATTATGAATTCGCTGTAGAAAGAATTAATGAATTTCTATCAAATAAAGGATATAGATATATTGATAAAAAACGTTTTGACGAGTTAAAGACTGAATCTAAAGGCATATTTAATGATATAAAACCTACTGAGGAAAGCTATATTCAGTACCTTGGTATGAAAGCTGATGCTCAATTTATTATTTACATAAAAAATATCCACACTATTAGTAAATCAGAGGCTTTTGATACAAGAACTAGCTATAGAGCTGTAATTGAATGCAAGGTCTATGACAATTGTACTGCAGAAGGATTAGGAACAGTTGTTCTTGAGAGTGATTGGAAATCTGCTTCTGGTTTATCTCTTATGCCTGCGATTACTGAAGCTGTTTCAATAGATATCCCAGATTTACTTGATGTTTTTATTCGTTATATTGGTAATTGGGTAAATAATGGAACTCCTTTTGAACTAAGATTTTATCATACAGGTACTTATAGAGAGTTAAGAGAATTGAGGACTAAATTGCAAAGTGATCCTGATTTTGGTGGTGATTTAGAGATAGTTAGTTTTGATAAATTTACTAAATTAATTTGCACTTTCAAAAATCGTCCAGACCAGTTAGCTGATAAAATTCTTGATTACGCTGATGCTATACCTGAACTTGCTAATAAAAAGTTGGATGTTAAATATATTTATGGTCGTCAGATTAATTTCGCTCCAGCTAAAATTACTCTAAAAGAATTAAATATTTCAAAACCTTAAAATATTTATATATTATGAAAACAAAAACATTTTTTTTATTAGTGATTTTTATTTTGTTAGGAATTAATTCATATTCTCAAGAGATAAAAACCAAACAGAACACTAAAAATAGCAAAAAAGCAATTAAAACTGCAAAAATTGAAAAGCAGGAATCGACTGTAAAAACAAGCGATTTGCAATATCAAACTATTAAAAATGATAATAATAACATTACTAAAGATACCTCAAAAGAGTCTTTGCAAAGCCAAACTATCAAACCTATCGAAATTGTAAATAGTGATCAACTTTCAAAAAATTCTTCTCCAGTTATTACTCAACAAGCAAATGGATCTATTAATTGGACAGAGCAATATATAGAAGCTAAAGGAACCTCAGTAATAGATTATGAAAGATTTCCTAATAAAGCTCAAGCTAAAGCTATGGCTACAAGAGGAGCTATTGTAGAAGCTCAAAGAAATTTATTAGAAATTACTCAAGGTGTAAAAGTCGTTAGTGAAACTACTGTTAAAGATATGATGACTCAAAGTGATTACATTTATTCTCGTATAGAAGGTATTGTTAAAGGGGCA
>JAHDSP010000331.1 GCA_018432645.1 Bacteroidales bacterium
AAATGTTAAAACAAAAAATTAAAAATAAAGAAAAACGTTGGACAATAACTATTTTAGTAGTGTCTGGTATATCATTCATTGGTATATTATTGATACAATATTATTTTATAACATCAACAATAAATGCAGCACTAGCAAATTTCGACAAAACTATCCAAGAGAGCATGTCTAAAGTGATTTACCAATACGAAAAGCAAGAAATAGCAGATTTATTAGAAACTAAATTAAGTAAATATAAAGGTGCTAGAGTAATGCAAACTATAGATTCGCTTAACAAAGAATTATTTAAATCTTTAAAAGATGTAGGATTAGACACTACTCTATCAGACAGTGTAATTAATATAAGTAGAGAAAGAATTAGAGTACAGATATACACAAATAAATATGGTGAACTTGTTCAAAAAGTAGATACACACATCATAAACATAGAAAAGCAACAAGCAGATAGTGCGACATTATTGGATATATCTGAAAAATCTAATTTGCCAGTTAGCCAAGATGAGATAGCAAAAGACCAATTAGATAGTATGATAGGGTGGGTGAGAGTACCGAATATTGCTTTGCCATTTAAAGTAGATTCTGTTTATCAAGCAGTAGATAGGTTTCTCAGACGTAGCTTTATCATAGGTGATGTGATGGAAGATTTTTTCAATATCAAACATTTCATTCCTGTAGAGCAAAGGATAAATGCTAAAGCATTAGATTCATTAATTGCCAACTCTTTAGCAGAAAATAATATAAATATAAAATACTATTTCGGTATTTATAGTCCCCATAGACAAACTATGTTTCTAGAAAATGACTCTATATCAGCTGAAAAAATGCTACAAAAAGGTATGATGTTTCGATTATATCCAAGCGATTTATTTGCACCTCCAGAATATTTGATTATATATTTCCCTAATAAAACAAGCTATATTTTATCTACATTGAGTAATTTTCTGTTTTTATCAATATTACTAATATTGGGTGTCTTAGGTTCATTTACATTCATAATATATAATTTAATTAGACAAAAGCGTTTATCTGAAATGAAAACAGATTTCATAAATAACGTAACCCATGAGCTGAAAACACCATTAGCGACTATCGACATTGCTTGCGAAACTATTAATAATTTACCACCAGATGAGGCTAGTAGAATGATAAAAATTATTAAAGATGAAAATATTCGAATGCAAACTTTGATAGAGAAAATACTTCAAACTTCACTATTAGATAAAACTTCTATACAATTAAATTTAACTAAAATTAATCTAAATAAATTTTTAACAAATTTGTTAAATGACCTAGAACTTTTTTTAAAAGATTATAATGCAATAGTACACACAGAATTTGATATAGAAGATCCAATCATCATGGGTGATGAAGTGCACTTGAGACAAGTATTTTATAATTTAATAGATAATGCGTGCAAATATGCCAAAGATTATCCTGAAATTACTATTAAAATAAAACAACAAAATACTAAATATTTAATAGTAGAAATTGCAGATAATGGCATAGGAATAAAAAAGAAAGATATCAAACATATTTTTGATAGATTTTATAGAGTAACTACGGGAAATATTTATAATACCAAAGGCTATGGATTAGGTCTCAGCTATGTACAAGCAATAGTAGAAGCTCATAAAGGCAAAATAGTAGTAACAAGCGAAATAAATGAGGGTACGATTTTTGATTTATATTTTCCGTGTATTAAAAGTGATGATTTATGAAATACAAAATTTTTTTAGTAGAAGATGATAAACATTTCGCATATGTGCTAAAAAGCTTTTTAACAACTAAAGGCTATGATGTTGACTGGTACGAAAATGGAGAAATTGCATTAGAAAAATATAAAAATAATCCTTTTTATCATCTAATGCTTGTAGATATAATGATGCCTAAAAAAGATGGTATTACTCTCGTGAAAGAGATAAGAACTATCAATCCATCAATACCGATAATTTTTATTACAGCAAAAAGTCAAAACGAAGATATATTAACTGGTTATGAGGTAGGAGCAGATGATTATGTCATTAAACCATTCTCTGTAGATATTTTATTAGCTCGTATACAAGTTTTACTCAATAGGGTTTATCCTCAATCAAACATTACAAAATTAGAAGCAGGTAATTCTATATTAGATGTTAATAGGAATGTTTTAATTTTAAATAATAAAGAAGAAATAAAGCTATCTCCTATAGAATTAGAAATATTGAAAATATTATTCCAAAATATAAATAATATAACTACTAAAAATGAATTATTAATGCACCTATATGGAGATGTAGATTATTTCAAATCTCGTACTCTGGACGTTTACATAGCTAAAGTGAGAAAATGGATAAAACAAGATTCACATTTAGAATTAATAAGTTTGCCAAGGCAGGGATATAAGTTAATTAGTCTAAAATAATTATCAAGCAAACAAAATATTAGCCAGCTCTGCTACATTATCTATGAAATTTAATTTAATTTGTTCGTTATTATATTCTTTGATAGAATTTTCTTTAATAGGAGCAGTAATAAGATGTTTAAAGCCTAATTTGGAAGTTTCTTGTATTCTTTTTTGTAACTGAGAGACAGATCTCAGCTCACCATTGAGGCCTATTTCAGCAGAAAAAGCCATTAAATGAGGTAATGTTTTATCATTATACGAAGAAATGATTGCAGCAACGACGGCGCTGTCTATAGCTGGATCATAAATACGAATACCACCAGTAACGTTTACAAAAATATCCCTATTATTTAACCTTAACTCTAATCTTTTTTCTAGAACAGCTAGTAACATACCCAATCTATGAGGATCATAGCCAATAGATGAACGCTGTGGAGTTCCATAAGGAGAATAACTAACTAAAGCTTGCACTTCAATTAAAATAGGTTTATTGCCTTCCATGACAACAGCTATACTACTACCAGGAGTATCAGGTTTATAAGTTTCTAGCAAATATTCACTAATATTACTTATCTCTTTTAAGCCATCTTGTACCATTTCAAAGATTGCTAATTCTGGAGCTGGACCAAAGCGATTTTTTAAAACTCTTAAAATACGGTAACCGTAATTTTTGTCACCCTCGAAATGCATGACAGTATCTACAACGTGTTCCAATACTTTTGGCCCTGCTATGTATCCTTCT
>JAHDSP010000045.1 GCA_018432645.1 Bacteroidales bacterium
AGTTACCACTGGCACTTTTATGTATGGTGTTCATGAAAAGGGTAAAATGCTAGAATATATCAAATGTATGAGTGCAGGAATGAGCTTGAGAGAGTGTGCCAGAATTGTACATATAAGTCTCACAACAAGTTTCTTTTGGCGTCACAGAATATTATGTGCTCTGCAATCATTTGAAGATAATGTTAATTTTTTTGGCATAGTAGAATTAGAAGAGCTTCTAATGAATTACTCAGAAAAAGGCAAAAAGAAGCGAGACAAGCAAGATATAAAAAAGCTAACAAAAAAGAAGCCAACAAAAGTAGCAATAATAGCAGCCACAGACAGAAGTGGAAATATTTTATTCAAAAAATTAGAAGATGCAAGAGTTCAACCCATTCACATATCTGATTTCCTAAAATCACGAATTTCTGATAATTCAGTGGTATGTGGTAGCAATAAGAAAGCTTTCAAAACAGTAAATGCAGAACATATAAAACACAAAGAAATTACTAACAAAAATAAGATGAAAGGTGGTATATACAGTGTATCAACTATTCATATGAAGATAACAGATTTTGTAGGATGGATTTATTTCAAGTTTCGAGGAGTGGCGACAAAGTATTTGACAAACTATATAATGTGGTTTGTAGTGAAAGGTAAGTATCTGGCAGAGAAGATTATAGAAGATACGGGGAGGTTGCTAAATTTAGCGGCGTCGGATAGGCGGGCGTGGGAGCGGTACAAAGATTTGATGTCTCAAACATATTTAATCTATAACATTTAAATAATTTCTTAATTCCCTTTTTTTTAAACTCTTATGCAATTCATGGAATAATATTTATATAACAGTATATTGACCGTGATTAAAAGAAATCAAACATAGCTTGAAATAATTATTCCTTTTAATATGAAAATTATAATTATTTTTTTATAGTAAAATTAAATTTTATTTAACCCAGTGAATATCAATTCTTTTATCGAAATTAATCCCGTTAAATCAAGAAAAATTACCATCATTATTATAACTATTAATATTTTCACAAAATTTAGACTTTTAGTAATAGATAGTCTAGCGGCTATCTGAGCACCGATAATATTGCCTATCCCATGTACTAGTCCATATTTCCAATTTACCATTCCATTAAAGATATAAATAATAAAAGATATTGAAATATAAAACAGTACTAAAAAATTCTTAACTGCATTAGCTTTTATCAGATCAAAGCCCATTAAGTATACACTTGCAAATAAAATATAATATCCTACTCCTACATGAATAAATCCACCATATAACCCAATAATAAAAAACACTAAATATGTTAAACCGTCTTTTATTTTAAAATTTTCGTTATTCTCCTTACCTTTTATCCAGTTTTTAGGATTAACAAACATTGAAACAATCATTATTATTAAAACAACCATTAGAGCATAACGAAAAAATTCTTCATTAACATTAACAGCAAATAATGCTCCTATTAGAGAACCTACAGAAATGATTATTGCTTGAGGCCAAATACTTTTATAGGGGATTATTTTGTGTCTAAAAAAGACTGCATTAGATGATAGAGTTTGCATAATGATAGCTATTCTATTTGTCCCATTAGCTATCGTAAATGGTAAGCCAACCCAATTAAATACTGATAACGATATTATGGTCCCACCTCCCGCCAGAGTATTGATAAATCCAACTAATAATCCTGAAATAATCAGTATAATGTATATTTCCATTTTAATAATTACTCTGGTGAGAAAAAGAATAATGTTTTTTTAGGTTTTAAATCAAAATTTAGCCATTTATTATTTATGATTTCTATTCCTAGCATAGAAGCTGTTTTCATTTTATTTACTTCATTATTTGTAAGTAAATAAGATAACATAGAAATAGAAGGATTATGTCCTAATATCATTAATTTACTAATTTCTTCATCTACTTGATAAATAGTATCTATATAAGCATTCAAATCTCCAGAATATAATGTATCTTTAATAACAATTATATTATAAGGTAAATTCAATTTATCAGCAACTATTTCAGCAGTGTGTAATGCCCTTTTTGCATTGCTAGAAATTATTAATTGTGGAATAACATGAGGATTATTAGCTAAAAAATTTGCAGATAAACTAGCTTGAGTAATCCCTTGTTCAGTTAGATCTCTCTCAAAATCACTAATTGCTGGATTATGTTTTATGGCATTAGCATGCCTCATTATTATCAAATATTTACTATCATTACCAAGCATATAAAGGAAAATCTTTCATTAGTTTATGAACTTCAGATTTTACTTCATTAATATTGTTTTCATTATTAATATCACTTAGTACTCTATCGATTAGATTAACTATGATTGGCATATGATTTTCTTTTAATCCACGAGTAGTAATAGCTGGTGTACCCACGCGTATACCTGAAGCTTGGAAAGGTGAACGTGTGTCGAAAGGAACCATATTTTTATTAATTGTGATATCAGCTTTTACAAGAGCATCTTCGGCCTGTCTACCAGTGAGCTCTGGAAATTTTGGACGTAAATCAATCAGCATTAAATGATTGTCAGTACCACCGCTAATAACATGATATCCGTTATTAATAAATGCTTTTGCCATAGCTTGTGCATTAGTTCTCACCTGTGTCATATATTCACGATATGATGGTTGTAAATCTTCAAAAAAAGCTACTGCTTTAGCGGCAATTACATGTTCTAATGGTCCGCCCTGAGCACCTGGGAATACAGCACTATTAATAATTTCTGACATCATTTTGATTTTACCTTTTGGAGTAGTAAGGCCCCAAGGATTTTCGAAATCTTTACCAATAAGTATCATCCCCCCTCGTGGACCACGAAGAGTCTTATGAGTAGTAGTAGTAACTATATGACAATATTCCATTGGATTATTTAAAAATTTACAAGCTATTAAACCAGCAGGATGTGCAATATCTGCCATTAGAATAGCCCCTACGCTATCAGCTATTTGACGCATACGTTTATAGTCCCAATCTCTACTATATGCAGAAGCTCCAGCGATAATCATTTTCGGTTTTTCTTGCAAAGCAATTTTCTCCATTTCATCATAATCGATATAACCATCTTCTTTTACATGATAAGCTATTGGGGTATATATAATCCCACTAAAATTGACTGGCGACCCGTGAGTGAGATGTCCTCCATGAGATAGGTCTAAACCCATAAATTTATCACCAGGTTTCAGACATGCAAAGAAAACTGCGAGATTAGCCTGTGCTCCACTATGAGGCTGTACATTAGCATATTCAGCACCAAATAATTCTTTAGCTCTATCAATAGCCAATTGCTCAGATTGGTCTACTATTTGACAACCACCATAGTAACGTTTTTGTGGATAACCCTCTGCATATTTATTAGTAAGTACAGATCCCATAGCTTCCAGTACCTGGGGACTTACAAAGTTTTCACTTGCTATTAATTCTATACCTTCACTCTGTCTATTAAATTCTTGTTGAATTAACGAAAAAATTTTTTCATCTCTTATCATAACTTTTTTTGCAAAAATAACAAAAATTATTATAAAATAATTCTAATTAAAAGAGTTTTAGCTTAATAGAAGTAAAAAATTACTTAGTAGAACTAATAACGGATCTTTTAGATTCGAAAAGCATAATAAATAATTTATAACTATTCTGTATTTTTTCTATCTGAGAAATATTTAGTAAAACTTCACTACCTATCCCATTCCACCATCACTTTATCACCCACTCTGCAGTCTAATATTTCACCCTTACAGCTATTACAAAATATTATAATTATAGCCAATGTATTAAATAAAAAATTAAATAAATTACAAATAAAACAAGTAATATTGACAAAACCCAATTAAACACATTTGTGGGCAATAAATATCCTAATAAAGTCAATAATAATGCTAATACTAGCACCTGTAAAAGTAAACTTATAATCCAGTTTAGAGATAAACTGCTACTCATTTCTTGAGCTTGAGAATATGTATGTTTGGCTGATATTTTGGTAGGAATAATTACATTGCTTTTAAGTAATTTGCTACTTTCTGTTACATTATTCAATTTATTAGTGAAAATACTATTTTGTTTAAAAATAAAACTATTAATTTTATTAATACTATCAATTTGACTTTTATCTAACTCAACTAATGCAAGTTCATTGACTTCATTATTGATTTTGTTTATTTCACCATTATTGATAGCGACTGCTTCATTTCTAGGTACTTTATTTAGATATTCATATTGAGCATGCCAGCTAACATTACAACTAGCTAATAATAATGATAATAAAATGATTAAAATTGAAAATTTG
>JAHDSP010000072.1 GCA_018432645.1 Bacteroidales bacterium
ATTCTTGGACATCATTTGCTAATAGTACTCAAGAATCTGGATTAGTAATGGGTTTGGAGTGTATGAATATGATGCCAGGAGTAGCTACTGATTTTATTATATACACTGGAGCTACTGACACTGCTTCTAAAATTGACTGGATACGTAGAGTAAATAATCCAGCTAATTGGACCTCATTTAGTGATTGTAATGGATATTATGCTGATAATCGTCATTATCAAGAAAGTTATGGCATTTCATCAGGTGCTAGTGGCACTTATGTATGGACGGGAGAAAAAAATAATAATTGGTTTGATTGTGGAAACTGGCAAAATTTGAAAGTACCTGATACACTTGCTAACGTAATTATCCCATCAAATGGAGTTACATACGAAGTTAGTATCCCTACTCCACCTACTACTCCTATTATTTATCAGGCAGCATATTGTAAAGATATTTTAATTGATACAAATAGAACATTTACAATGTCTAATGTAGATTCTAAACTATGGGTATATAGGGATATGACCATTAAAACTTCATTTACGCTCTCACAAGGATTAGTTGTTTTTAAAGGTATAAATGATGGCACTCTGAAAATTGATAGCGGTAGAGTTGTAAAATTCTATGACATAGAGATAGATAAATTATCAAACAAAAAATTAAATCTTTATGATGATTATAGTTCATTAATCATCAAAAATCAACTAAAATTGCAAAATGGAATTATTAATAATCAAAATAATAATTCATTAGTAATAATAGAAAATTCTGCTTCCAATGCTATCAGTTCGTATAGCATAAACAGTTACATTGCTAATAAAATCAAACGCAATGTTATTTCTACAGGTAGTTACGATTTACCATTAGGTACTACTTCATATTATGAACTTGCTAATATCAATTTGAATAATGCACCTGATATTAATTATATAAATGCTAAATTTAACACTCCAATATCTCCAATAGATATATCGGGATTAGAACTTTATGTTGATGGAACACTTTTAACTGAATTATTGGATTATGGATATTGGACAATAGAGCAACAAGGAGCTACTACAATAGATTATGATATTACTATAACATCACGTGGTCACACTAATCAAGGACCTTTCGCTGCTGCTCATACAATTGTGAAAAGAGATAATTCATCTACAAATTGGTATTTAGAAGGAACACATAATAATTCAGATCAAGCTATGGGGACAGACCCCAATGGTACAAATTGGGTAAGAGCTAAACGAACTCATCTTACAGCAATGTCTGATTTTGCTATTGCTAAAGGGACTAATCCTTTACCAATAAATTTATTATATTTCGATGCATACTTAGAAAATCAACAAATTAAATTAAAATGGGCTACAGCTACTGAACAGAATGTGTCTCACTTTTTTATTTATCGTAATAATTATACTAAAAATACACAAAATGCGATTTTAAATATTCCTGCTTTTGGTAACAGTAATCAGCTACAAGAATATATCGAAACAGATTACAATCCTGTAAATGGATGGAATACTTATTATTTAGAAGAGA
>JAHDSP010000572.1 GCA_018432645.1 Bacteroidales bacterium
AATTTATCAAACACCATCAGGGCTACAATATAAAGTTATTAAAATGGGTGAAGGTCCCAAGCCTACTAGTACAGATAAAATAAAGGTTCATTATGAAGGGAAACTTATCAATGGAAAAGTATTTGATAGTAGCTATGAAAGAGGGGAACCTTTAGAATTTGGACTTAATCAAGTCATCCCTGGATGGGCAGAAGGTCTTACTTTAATGCCAGTAGGCTCTATTTTTGAGTTATATATACCATCAGATCTGGCTTATGGAGATAGACCTATTGGTGAAATACCTGCTGGTTCTACTCTTATTTTTAAAGTTGAATTATTAGAAATTGTGAAATAATCTCTAAACATACGAGGTTAAAATCAACTTTTTAGTATTGAATTTTTTAGTATTGTAGATTATTTCGTTAATCTTTTAATGACAAAATTATGTTTGATTTATCATTTTCTACTATTAGAAGTAGTACAAAAAATTATGTTTGGTTATGCACTAGCATTGATGATTTGCCTAATAAACTAGAAGATAGAGATTTGGCTATTATTAATAAAGAAATTAAGAAAAATAAAAACATAATTTTACTGAATAGAGGCACTCATTTAGAAATAATAGTCGTCATAGAGCCACATGATAAAGAAGAAATGAGAAGAGTAGGAGCAGAAGTAGCTAAGATCTCTATTGATGAAAATTTATCTGAATTAGCCATATTATGTAGTGAAGATGCTCTGGAATTTCTTTATGAATTCGTAGAAGGTATTTTACTTAATAGCTATAGTTTTAATCAATATAAATCGCTTACTAAAAAAGAAAATAATATAAAATATATTTTGCAGGTACCAGTAAAATATGAAGCTTATTTTATGGAATTATACCAACTAGTAAAAGCAGTATTCTGGGTAAGAGATATGGTTAATAAAGCACCATCAGATCTATATTCTTCTATTTTGGTTCAAGAAATCATTAATTTATTTCAAGATGTTTCAATAAATATTGAGGTATTAGAGAAAAAACAAATCGAAAGTCTGAACATGGCAGGATTACTAGGTGTAAATCGAGGAAGTACTACTCCACCATATTTTTTGATTATTCATTATAATGATGAATTAGCTCAAAATTCTAATCCTTATGTCTTTATTGGCAAAGGAATTACTTTTGATACAGGTGGTATTTCCCTAAAACCAGCAAAAAATATGGACGAAATGAAATCTGATATGGCTGGAGGAGCAGTAGTAGCAGGCTTGTTATATGCACTATCTGCTAATCATATTCCTATAAATGCTATTGGCTTAATACCTATTACTGATAATATGCCTGGTCCTAATTCTTTGTTACCTGGTGATATCATTACAATGATGAATGGCAAAACTGTTGAAGTAATCAATACAGATGCTGAAGGTAGGTTGATATTAGCAGATGCTTTATGTTTTGCACAAAAATATGATCCTTCATTAGTTGTTTCTATTTCTACTTTAACTGGAGCTGCTCATAAGGCACTAGGGCATTATGTGATGGCTGCTATGCAGTCTAGAGCCACAGTTCTTTTAAAAACTTTAGAAAAAATTTCCATAGATACTTACGAGAGACTTGTTGAATTCCCTTTATGGGATGACTATTTCGATTATATTAAAAGTGATATTGCTGATATTAAAAATGCTGGTGGTGATTATGCTGGTGCTATAACTGCTGGTAAATTTTTAGAATTTTTTTCTAATTTCCCATTTATTCATTTAGATATTGGTGGTCCAGCATATCTGACACATCATTGGGGTTATTGGCCTAAAGGTGGCACTGGCGTTGGTGTGCGATTATTATATAATTATTTGAAAACATTACTCTATTTACCTGAGCTAAAGGATAGCCTCCCTCAGAAAAAAAACAATAAAAAAAATAAATGAGCTACTATTCTGTCTAATAAAATAAAAATTATTAAAACAACTCACTGCTAAATAATTAAATAGCTGTGAAACATTCTGATTGTTTTATCTTTTGATATATTCACTTTTAAGTAGTTATTTGTTATAACACACATAATTTAGTATTTACTCATTGCAAAGGTAAAAAACAATAGCATTGCGTATGTTTTAGCAAATTATCTTACTTTCACTATTTTAATATTGTGAATGTAATTTAGTAACTTTTCTTTTAGTATTTATTCTTTAATAATTTTACCAGTTCTTATTATAGATTTGTCATTATATAAGGTAAACAAATAAGTGCCTGATTGCAAGTTATTTAAATCAATACTAAAAGTTTTTTCAAAATCAAAGTCTTTTTCTAAAACTTTTTTACCATCCAAAGACAGAATTACTATTTTGTTAATTGGCTCGTTTGCTTCGAAAACAATATTATCTATGACAGGATTTGGGAAATATTTAATATTAGAATAAACATTTTCATTGATATCTAAAGATGGATCTACATAAACCCAATAAACATTTGTAGGTTGCTGGTTAGAATCAAGCTCAACTGTAGATAATGGATAAAGTAAATTTTTCATA
>JAHDSP010000445.1 GCA_018432645.1 Bacteroidales bacterium
GATGGCATACATGCTCAGCTGCTTTTGATTTAGGAAAAAAACAAAGGATACCTGTATTGTTTTTTGTCAAAGATGCATTAAAACGAAGATTTCCAAATCAAGTGGATAAAATTTTAGATAATGTCAAGGAAATTTAAATGTTCAATTGTTGTTATTAGTCCACAAATGCACTCAAATAAGAGATTTATTTCCAAAATCCTTTAATCCCATAAATCATGGTTCAGACAATTTTCTTTGTGTTCTTTGTGCATTCTTTGTGAACTCTGTGGTTAATATTAAACTGTCTATTAATAAATAAAGTTCATTTATAAAATTACTTTTTTTAATCTTTAGCCATACAAAACGTTATGGAACCAAGGATATTTCATTGAGAAATCTTAAAAAAAAATTTACTAAACTACTATTTGATTTATTACATGATAAGGAAATAAATCATTTATGCGTTTCATTAATTCCTCGCTCTGTAGTGATAATTCATATTTTATTACTCCAGATTTAATATTGATATACAAAGTACGTTTACGGATATCTAACGATAAAGTTTGCTCCGCTATATAGCTCCCTACCAATTGTTCCCAGTTATTTTTGATGATAGATATTACATATTTTTTTTCAACTTTATAATTAACTAAAGTCTTTATTAGCATTTCACTTAATGGTACTGGGTCTCTCATAGTAAAATATATAAAATTAAAATTTAGCAATTTTAAATAGATTAGTTTTTTGGCTATTTTGCTGTTTGAGAAAATATATACCACTGCTATAATTAAATGGAACTATTATAGGGTTATCATTATTTGCTGAAGATGATATATGATAAATTTCTTGACCAGAAAGCGAGTATAAAGTAATATCATTATCGAGATTAGAATTTATCCATATATATAAATTGTCATCTATAATTGAATATTTTAAATCTTCATAATCTTGATAGTTTGTTATAGACATTTGTTTACTAATAATGAATTCAAAACCTTCTGCTTGATATGTATCGTCTGTAATAAAATAAAATATTACTCTAGATGCATTAGAAGAGAATGAATGAGCTTGATTATATTTATGAAAATTATATAGCAAAACATCTGTGCCATTGATTCTTTCATAAATTTTAAGGGTGTCACCATATGAAAGGTCAAATAGAGTAGGATTATAATTATATATTGAGCCATCATTATTATTTATGAACCATCTACAGCTTGAATTTGGTCTATAATAATAGGATCCGCTACCATCAGATAAAATAGTATCGATGGGATTATTATATACGGTCAAAAGTTTGCAAAACTCAGCTGGTTTGCCATGATAATCTATCAAAAAACCTTTTTCAGTGTCTACACTATCAGATACAAATTTTATAAAAATTGGATCATGATAAATATCTAATGCTGCTGGTACACTGTCGCCAGAAAATTTGTATAATATTTGACCATTATCATCA
>JAHDSP010000456.1 GCA_018432645.1 Bacteroidales bacterium
CATGTTTGAAAAGTAAATTACCCTCTCTATCTGTTACTACCAATACTGCTACTTTTGGATGTCGCTTTTTCTTTGCTTTTTCATATTCCTCTATGTCTTTATATTTTCTTCCTTTTTCTGAATATTGCATAAGCAATTCATCTGCCTCTACTATACCAGAGAAGCTAATGCCACCTTCTAATGATCTCAAGGCTGCTAATATTCTATGCCTCCATCGAAAACTTGTTTTTAAGCAAATACCCACCTCATCGGCACAAGCTCGCAAACTTTTACCCTCGAGCATACATCTCATGTAGTCGAGCATCAACAGATATTTTCGCATGCGATAGACAAATGTTCGAGCAGTCTCACTGAATTGATAGCGACAGTTTTTGCATCTATATATTTGCCTACCTTTGCGTTTACCAGCTTTGATAACGTTTTCACTTCTACAATTTGGACAAATGGCAGCTGTAGATTGGATTTTTACTTTTTGATAATCTACTACAGTGGCATGGTCATCTATCAGAAATTGATATAGCTGATCTAAGTAATCACGCTTATGATCTTTTGGCATAGCTAGGTATTCTTTTGAATTTTCTAATAATTTTCCCATAATAAAAATTTTTGGCAAAAATAATAAAAAATATTTATAGA
This sequence comes from Bacteroidales bacterium, assembly GCA_018432645.1. Lineage (GTDB taxonomy): Bacteria > Bacteroidota > Bacteroidia > Bacteroidales > DTU049 > DTU049. The sequence goes on from JAHDSP010000456.1 coordinate 637, forward strand.
ATATAAATTGTTAAGTCTAACATAAATTATGTTTCATTAGCTCCTACTCACACTCTCATAAAACCTTATTTTAACCCAATATTAATATTTATTAATTATACCTCCACTTACCACCATTAACAACAACGAAACACATATCTTTGCACTTTAGAAAAAAATTTCCTACAAAATTAAACTTAAATTGTTTTGTAAGATTATCCTTCCTAACTTTACCCACAATAAACGTTATAGAACCAAAAAATTATTAATCTTCAATAACTTTTTTGTGAGGGATCTCAAGCTCTCTATAATAACCACTATCTAATTTCCCTTTAACTTCTTTAAATGCTTTTATAGTAATATTAATATCATCTAAAGAATGTGCAGCAGAAGGGATGATACGTATGAGAAAGATACCTTTAGGTACTACTGGATAAGTAACTATAGAGCAGAAAATACTATAATTTTCACGTAAATCTACGATTAGATTTGAAGCTTCACTATCACCACCTTTTAGAAATACAGGAGTAACAGGAGATTGAGTTTTGCCAATATCAAAACCAGCTTCCTTCAAACCACTTTGTATAATATGTACATTCTTCCAAAGATTTTCACGCAATTCTGGCATAGTTTTTATCATTTCTAATCTTTTTTGAATACCTATAACCATAGGCATAGGCAAAGCTTTAGCATATATTTGAGATCTCATATTATAGCGTAAATAGTTAATAACATTTTTTGGACCTGCAATAAATCCACCAATTCCAGCAAAAGCTTTTGCAAAAGTGCCAAAATATAAGTCTACCTTGGATTGTACCCCAAAATGTTCGTCTGTACCAGCACCTGTTGGTCCCATAGTACCTATACCATGAGCATCATC
>JAHDSP010000043.1 GCA_018432645.1 Bacteroidales bacterium
CAATGCACCTGTGAAAAAAGTATTTGCTGGCAATAATGAAAGTTTTATAATTTGGGATAATAATAATGAACTCACAAATATTTCATATCAAGGAAATAAAATTTGGACTTATGATTTGAAAACATTCGGATTGAATGAAATTATTGATCTGAATGTAGAAATTCTAGGTAATAATATTGCTGTTTTATTACCATGTAAATTATTAATAATCTTTAGCCCAGATATGGTGCCATTACAAATAATGGAAACTAATTTCTATGCGATTAAATTTATTGCAAATTATTTATTAGCAATAGAAAATAAACGAATATTAGAGCTATTACGCTTAAAAGATTTCATACCAGTATATACAACTAGCATTAGTGAATCGACTAAAAGTATAGAATGTAATAAAAATATTGTAACTGCTCTGACTAATAATAAGATTTATATTTGGGAATATAAAAATTAAAAGTTTCTCGCAAATATTATTTAACCAACCTCTATATATAAAAAATTTAGTATTGATTCTTAGCTATTATTCTCGTTTAATGAGTATTTATAAATGAGTTAAATGCAAAAAGAATAATTTTAATGTCTTACTTAATAAAACACAGTTTAAATATTTTGCTTAACCCTTTAAACTTATCACCTATCACCTTTTACCTATTACATATCTCCTCATATCCCAGTCTCCCATCACTCTCATTTGTGTTTATTTGTGGATAATAAATATCTAACCCGCAATTTCTATAATTTCATCCACAGATTTACACAAATTAACACTAATGATTTAGTTTTTGGAGTGCATTTTTGAATTAACTTATAACTAATATTCGTCTCCCCGTCTCTCCATCAACTAATCAACTTATCAACTAATCAACTTTAATTTATAATTTGTGCTCATTTGTGTGCATTTGTGGATTAATAATAACAATTGGAAAATTAAATAATTATCCTAAATAATTTACAAATAAACGTCATAGAACAAAAAATTTTAATAACAGATAGAAATATTCAGATATCTAGATTAATATTATTTCCTGCCAGG
>JAHDSP010000026.1 GCA_018432645.1 Bacteroidales bacterium
CAGCAATTTTTAATTCATCCAAAACTGAAGCTGCATCATAGGGGTGAATATCATTGAAAACAAAAGATAAAGCCCCATAATGTTTTTGCTCTGGGTAAGCAAAAATTTTAATGTAAGGTAAAGAAGATAATTTTTCGTATGTATAGTTCCAAAGCTCTTCCTCATAATTAAACATTTGGTTTTTGTCAAATTGACTAATAAAATCTATAGTAGCTCCCCAGGCAATAGCATCAGCAAAGTTTGGAGTACCAGCTTCAAACTTGAATGGTAATTCATTGAAAGTAGTTTTGTCTATAGTTACAAGATCAATCATTTCGCCGCCACTCTGATATGGAGGCATAGCATTTAACCATTTTTCTTTACCAAATAAAATGCCAATACCAGTAGGACCATAGAATTTATGAGCAGATAGTGCTAGAAAGTCAGCATCTAATTGTTGAACATCTATAGCCATATGAGGAAAAGATTGTGCAGCATCTATAAGGACGGGAATATTTTTAGAATGAGCAAAATCAATAATTTCATTAATAGGAGTTGCTATTCCTAGAACGTTACTAACTTGAGTAATAGCGATAATTTTTGTATTACCATCGACTAATTTTTTAAAAGCATCAAGATCTAGAGTATAATTGTTAACATTAAATGGTATAAAACGCAGTTCTAAATTTTTTCTTTTAGCAGCAAGTTGCCAAGGTACTAAATTACTATGATGCTCTATAGATGTAGTAATGATGTTATCACCAGCAGAGCAAAATCGCTCTATGTAGCTAAAAGCAACTAAATTAATGGCTTCAGTGGTACCTTTGGTAAATATAATCTCATAACTATTTTTAGCATTAATATAATTTTGAATTTTTTTTCTTGCATCTTCGAATAATTCTGTAGATTTAATAGATAAATAATGAGCTCCACGATGTACATTTGCATTAAAATGAGAATAAAAAAATTTCAGAGTATCTATGGTCTCAATATTTTTTTGTGTAGTTGCAGCATTATCTAAATAAACAATATCATTATCTAACGAATAAAAAGGGAAATGATTACGAAAAGTATTAACATCCCATGGCATAA
>JAHDSP010000510.1 GCA_018432645.1 Bacteroidales bacterium
ATAACAATAATTTTTTGCAAATATAAAGACTATTTTTAATTAAAAAACTTGATAATCTATAACAATAATTTTTTACTCATAAGTATAGTACCTATTTCAAACAGCTTCTATCCCTCATTATCAAAACTCCTCTCCCTACATTTATTAATAATAAAATTCCCATTAAAGCAAACTATTTATTAAAATCAAAATTATTTATTCTTAATATCATCCATAATTTTTTGTAATTTTGTTAAATATTTATAAAAATATAAAGAATAATATGGAATCTATTAAGCAGCAACGAGTAGCCAATGTCGTTAAAAGAGCCTTATCAGAAATTTTTGTCAATGAAGCTAAAGATTGGTTTCATGATGCTATGATTACAGTGACAGTGGTTAGAGTAACAAAGGATCTGAAACTAGCTAAAGTATATCTTTCTATCTACGGTGTATCTGATAAAGATACTGTTTTACAAGAGATTCAAATTTTTAAATCACAAATTAAAAATTTGATGGTTCAAAAAATTAGACATCAGTTACGTTGGATGCCCGATTTACAATTTTTTATTGATGATTCTTTAGATTATATCGAAAAAATTGACAACATATTACATAAAAAATGAGGTCAACTTTTCTCTCATATTGGATAGCTTATAGATTTTGGAAATCTAAAAAATCATATAGTTTAATAAATATTTTAACTTATGTTACTTTTTTTGGCATTATGATAGCTGTGGCTGCACTGATAATAGTTATCTGTGTATTTAATGGTTTCGAAGATGTAATAGTATCTATGACAGAGGTTATTTATCCTGATATAAGTATAACTAAAGCTGATGGTAAGCCATTTGATAAAAATTCTTTGAATATAAATAAAATAAAGCAAATTCCCGGTATATCTTTCATTGAGCCTACAATAGAAGCAACTGCTCTTGCTAGATATGATGATGAGCAGATAGTTGTTAAAGTCAAAGGCATATCTACAGATGGTTATAATGTTCAAAATATCACTCCTTATATAATTTACGGTGAGTCCCAAGTAATTATTTTTGATTCGATCCCTGCTGTTATTTTAGGCAGTGGTGTAGCTCATAATCTAAATGTTAATATTAATGATTATTCGAGATATTTGTATTTATATTCAATAAAAGAGAACTCGTCTCAGATATCTGCTACTGCACTTTTTACTGAATCTGCTTGTGCTGTATCGGGTATATTTGCTATCAATCAAGACTATGACAATGTTTACATCTATGCTCCTATATCAGAAGTGCAAAATTTATTAGATATTGGAAATAATTACAGTAATATAGAAATAAATATAGCAAAAGGAGCCAATCTCACTAAGGTGAAAAGAGAACTTACAAAATTGGTGCCAGAAGGGTTTATAGTGAAAGACCGTCAACAGCAAGATGAACTTTTGTATAAAATATTGCGTAATGAAAGATTGATAGTTTTTATATTATTAGCATTTATTGTATTGATAGCTTCTCTCAACGTCATTAGTTCATTAGGATTACTTTTATTAGATAAACAAAAAAGAGTGCAGACATTATATGCACTGGGGATGGATATTTCGCAGTTAAAAAAACTTTTTTTGAGGGAAGGAGCCATCGTAGTTTTAGGTGGTGGATTAATAGGATTATTATTAGGAAGTGTTATTGCATTTTTACAATTACAATTTGGCATAGTTCCTATGCAAGGGGGTGAAATGGTCGGTTATCTAGCTTATCCGATAGCTTTTAATTTCATTGATTACTTTTTTATAATTTTATTACTAATAATTATTTCTATTTTATTACCTAGATTAACTGTGAAAAGAATAGATAAAAATTTCGTTACTATTAGAAATAATTAATATTCAATTGTCATTATTAGTCTTTTTTTATTCTATTTTGAAAATACTTATCATATTAAAATTCTTAATTAATCTATAAAATATTAATATTAGTAAAAAAATTTAAAAAAATTTGCATAATTAAAAATTTTTATATAATTTTGCATCAACAACAACCCCAAAATATAAAAATTATGAAAAGAGAAATTTTATTTGTTTTAGTGATTTTATTAGGTTTTTCAATGAGTGTATTTTCACAAGAAAGGCCTCAGATACCTAGTAATTTAAAAAATTATGCTGTGAAAGCTGAGTATCATAAACTATTTAAAGGAAATGAATCGGTGCCAGAAGTTAAAATTCCTTATTTATCTATTAATGAGAAATTATTTGATAATCAAGCTATAGGTTCTACTGAATATGATATTCAAACTAATAAATCTATGGATACTAGAATTTATTTCTATCCTGATGGTACAATTGGTGCTGCATGGATTTATGGTACAGGTTCTTTAGCCAACAGAGGTACTGGTTATAATTATTATGATGGTACATCATGGGGACCGATACCTACACAAAGGATAGAAACTGTTAGGACTGGATGGGGCAGCTATTTCCCATTTAATAATGGTGAAATAGTTATTGCACATGATGGGATTAAAGATTTAGTTATGAATAAAAGAGATACCAAGGGTACAGGAACTTGGACACAAACATACATTGTTGCTCCAGATAGTTTAGAGATGACATGGCCAAGAGTCATTACTGTTGGAGATACAATCCATGTATTATCTGCTCATGGTGGTAACCCATATCAAGGTGTGGAAACAGCTATAGTATATTCACGATCTACTGATGGTGGTGATACTTGGACACATAGGATATTGCCAGGTATGGGATACGATGATGGTATGTTGTCCTATTCGGCAGATATATACGCTTGGGCAAAACCTAAGAACGGGACTATTGCCTTTATAGTAGGCAATATGTGGAGTGATGTTTTTATAATGAAATCTACTGATGGTGGTGATACTTGGGAAAAAATTGATGTTTTTAAACATCCTTATCCATTTACTTTTGATACAGGTGTTCCAATGGATACTACATATGTTTGTGACGGACTTGTAGCTCTAGAAATGGATAATGATGGATTAATGCATGCTACTTTTGGTGTAGTAAGAGTAATGGTCGATGATCCTTCTACAGAGCAATTCTCATGGTTCCCATTTACTTCTTATCTTGCTTATTGGAATGAAAATATGGGTACTATTAATTATGACCTAGATATAGAAACTACAAATATAACTCCTGTAGCATGGCTGATGGATTTAGATAGTAGTGGTGTTTTATTTGATGATTTTTCTGGTGATTTTATTGAAATTCCATCTTATGGTAATCATGGATTAGTTTCACAATCACAAATAACTATAGACGATAACAATCATATTTATGTTGTTTTTGCTCATATGAATGAGAATCAGTTCCTTGGTGCATTTTGTCGTCATTTATGGGCAACTAAATCTACTGATGGTGGTGATACTTGGAGTGATTTCACTGAATTAACTACAGGGGAAGATTTTGATGTACGAGAATGCGTCTATCCTGCTATGGCTAAAAAT
>JAHDSP010000010.1 GCA_018432645.1 Bacteroidales bacterium
AAATTTATTTTTGAATAAGGTGCCAATAGTTGAAATATTAGAAGATAATAAGCTAGCTTGAATGGTTGTAATTTTTTCTGTCGGTCTAAGGTAAGTAGCATCTAATACTGATGACATTTTATCTCCATATCTAGCTTCGAATCCTCCAGACGAAAAATCAATAGAACCTATGAGATCGGAGTTCAAAAAGCTCAACCCTTCCTGCTCACTACTACGCGTTAGTATTGGTCTATATATTTCAAAATCATTGACATAAACTAAATTTTCATCGTAGTTGCCACCCCTTACTGAATATTGACTACTCAATTCGTTACTAGATTGTACTCCCATTCCCATTAATTTTATTAAAGTCTCTACTTGTCCACCAGTAGTAGGTAATAATTGCCCTTTTTTAGGATCTAATCTTTGAATACCTTTGGCTAAATCTACTTGTTCAGTAACCTCTATTTGTGGCAGCAAAGTACTTAATGTTGTTAAAGTATAATCTCTAGTGAGTGTTTTTTGAGGTTTTATAAGAGTATCATACAAGCGTTCGTAGCCAACTGTACTTATGCCTATTATTATTGTATCTCTGTAAGGAAATGAAATTTCAAAATAGCCATTAATATTTGTAGCTGTACCAATATTTGTATTTACTATACCTACGTTAGCAAAAGGAATAGGTTCATTATGAGCATTTTTTATATTACCGGTAAGAATTACTTTTTCTTGTGCCCAAGTGCTTATAGGTAAAAGCAATAACAGAATTAAAATTCTAATGTAGTGGCTCATTATAGTAATATTGCTTATTTTCATTTTCTTTAGATGGATTACGTTTAAATTGTCCTTCTTGCCATGCTTTTATAAATTCTGCCCAAGCGAAAGGATTTAATAGATTATTTGGTTTAACTAATTGCCCAGCAGAATAATTTTGATAAGTCATCTGTCTGATCATCTGATTATATGACGATTGCCCATCTCTAGCTACATAATTTAATTCTTTATCCTTCCATTCCATTAATGCAAGATTTTTTCTAGCTCTTTCTAAATCATCATCAGGAGGCACAGTATTAATAAAAGCTTCTTTAAATTTATCCCTGGATGGCCATGGATAAATAACTGTTTTATCTAGATATATTGTGTCAGTAATCATTGGTTGTATCAAATTGTAAAATGTATGCTCCAATGTATCTGGAATTTTATAATATACGGGTTTATATCCTACAAAGGAAAATACAATAGTTTGCCCTTTTTCTCCGACAATACTAAATAGCCCGTTTATATTACTTATAGTTCCCATTTTAGTTTCTTCTATATAAATATGAACAAATGGTATAGGCTTTAAACTATCTGCTGTAACAACTATCCCAGCAAATTCTATTAATTTATTTTGTTCTTTTTGTGCAAAACAGTAATTCATTAATAATATTAAAATTATTGTAATATAAAATTTCACTCTATTCAAATACATATAAACGAAAAAATTATATCTTTTATTTGATTTTAATTTATTCAATAATTGTCAAAATTACAAATTATAAATAAATAATCTAAAAATATTTTACCTTATTTTGAATAATAAAAAGAGTTAACAAACATATTACTCATAAGAAAATCTCACATATTACATTATTGAGATAGGAGTTTAGATAATAAAAATTTTATTATATATAGAAATAAATTAATAATCAAATAATAATTGATTTATCCAATGAGCCAAATGGCTTATATTATCTAATAATAAGGGATAATAATAAAATTATAAGAACGGAAAAATTAATAAAACTTTAATCTAATAAGTTATGTAAATAATAAAAAAAATTGGATTATTTGAATTTTTTTTTTGTAAATTTGCATTTGAGTAATTTAAAAATTTCTATTATGAAAGCAAAATTTTACCTTTTTATATTAATAATATCAATCTTATGCTTAGCTTCTAGTTGCAAAAAAAAACCTACTTATTACATGCCACAGGAATTTAAAGACTATGTGGATTTCCCTGTTGGCTCTTACTGGGTTTATGAAGATTCTGTATCTCGTATAAAGGATAGTATATACCTATATGGAAGAAATTTGACAATTTACGAACTTAATAATTTTTATTGTAATTGTGAAAAATTAGAGCAAAATTTTTATTCATCATATAATAATCATTTACGAGCACAAAGTTGGTTAATATCGGACGATCCATCATTTTACGTATATAGGGGATATGGATATTATACGATGAGAAAAAATTGGAATGTTGAATATATTATAAATTATGATTCACTTAAAATCATTGATGAATGGTATAAAAATGTATATTGTATATATAATTATGCAAATGATAAAACTTATTATTATTGGGTTAAATATATTGGATTAATTAAAAAAGAAAATGTAGATTCTTCTGAAAATTGGCTACTAAAATCATATCATATAAATAATTAAAACCTAAAAATTATGAAAAAAATAACACTTTTAATAATTATTCAATTGTTTACAATTCAAATAACATATCTTTATGCTATAGAAACTAATCCTGCTTATGGAGAAGTAATTAGCAAAGAATATAATATTGTAAATGGCACATTTAATTTTACAATTGAATACAAATTTATTGATACTGTTACATTTGCTTATGATAAAAGTGCACAATTTATTTTACCTGATGGGTGGAGTGCTAATATAGCACCCGTAATAAAAGGCAATGTATATTATCCTGAAGATACAATACTACTCACAGTTACTGTAAATTATCCTGTTAATAATTTGCCATTTTATTCAAAAAAAATTAGTATTATTCAATTTATAACATCTGATAATACTATTG
>JAHDSP010000429.1 GCA_018432645.1 Bacteroidales bacterium
TTCAATTTTTATCTATCTTTGTAAACAAAAAAATGAAAAAGTTATCTATTTTTTTATTATTAAATTTAATTTTAACAACAATGAGTTATTCACAACAAGAAGCACGTTTATTACGTTTCCCTACTACCGATGGTGACAAAATAGTTTTCTCTTATGCAGGTCAGTTATATACTGTGTCAAAACAAGGTGGTACAGCACGACAATTAACCACTGGTAATGGATATGCTATTTTCCCTAGATTGTCACCTGACAGTAAATGGGTAGCATTTACCGGACAGTATGATGGCAATACAGAAGTATATCTGATGCCTGCTGATGGTGGCAATCCTAAAAGACTCACCTATACGGCTACTCTCAACCGTGATGACCTTAGCGATCGTATGGGACCAAATAATATCGTTATTGGTTGGACACCTGATAGTAAATATATCATTTATCGTAGTCGCAAAAAATCTTTTAATGATTTTGTAGGTCAGCTGTTTCTAGTATCAATAGATGGTGGACTATCTACTCAATTGCCGCTATCTACAGGTGGATTCTGCTCCTACTCTCCTGATGGTAAATTTTTGGCTTTTAATAGAGTTTTTCGTGAATTCAGAACTTGGAAATACTATCGTGGCGGGATGGCTGATGATATTAGAATTTTTAATTTTGATTCTAAAGAAATTATAAACATCACTAATAATGAAGCTCAAGATATCATACCCATGTGGATAGATGATGAGATCTATTTTATATCTGATAGAGACCGCACTATGAATCTATTTGTCTATAATACTAAAACTAAAGAAACCTCTAAAGTAACTAATTTTGATGATTACGATATAAAATTTCCTTCTCATTGTTCTGCAAAAGGATTAATAGTATTCGAAAAAGGCGGTTTTATTTATACTTTTGATACTAAAACTAAACAAGCAAATAAAGTGTCTATCTTCATCAATCAAGATTTACCTTTGGCTAGAATAGTGAAAGTGAATGCAGCAGATTATATCACATCATTTACACTAAGTCCAGGTGGTGAACGTTTAGGTTTCTCGGCTCGTGGAGATATTTTTAGTGTACCAGCTACAGAGGGTGTCATCAGGAACCTTACTAAAACATCTGGTGTACATGAGAGAAATGTAGAATGGTCTCCCGATGGGAAATATCTAGCTTATCTTTCAGATGAAACGGGTGAATTTGAAATTTATATTCAAAAACATGATGGCTCTGAACCTCCCATCCAGCTGACAAAAAATGCAGATACTTATTATTTCGAATTACTTTGGTCCCCTGATAGTAAAAAATTATTGTTTAGCGACAAGAAACTTCGCCTTCGTTATGTAGATATAGAAACGAAAAATATTACTGAAGTAGCTCAAAGCCAAGTATGGGAATATAATGATTTCACTTGGAGTCCAGATAGTAGATATATAGCATACAGCGATCCACAGAAAAATAATTTTAATATAATACGTATCTATGATACTCAAACTAAAGAAACTTATGACCTTACAGACATGTGGTACGACTCTCATAGTCCACATTTCAGCCCTGATGGCAAATATATTTATTTCGTTTCAGAGAGAGACTTTAATCCTATTTATTCTCGAGTAGAATGGAACTACGCTTACCAAGATATGTCAAAAATTTATTTAGCAATTCTTGATAAATCTACTCCCAATCCATTAGCTCCTAAAAATGATGATTTGGATTTAACTAAAAAAACTGCCGATGACAAAAAAGAAGATAAAAAGAAAAAACATAAAGAAATAACTGAAGAGGATAAAGATACACTTGTTAAAGTTATTATAGATATCGATGGTTTAAAAGATCGTATTGTTAGCTTACCTATCGATGTAGCTACTTATTGGAATTTGCAAGCTACTAATGATAAAATACTTTATCAAAGAAAAGGAAGCAAAGATGAAAAAGTACAATTATTGGCTTTTGATTTAAATGAAAGAAAAGAAACTAAACTGGGTGAATTTGATACCTATCTTTTATCTCAAGACAAAAAAAAGATTTTATTAAAAAGTAAAGACAATTATTATGTTTTAGATTTTGCTGTGGCAGAGCTCAAACCAGATAAAAAAGTTCCCACACAAGATATGGAAGTATGGATAGACAAAAAAGCCGAATGGCAACAGATATTTTATGAAGCTTGGCGACAGATGCGAGATTTCTTCTACGTACCTAATATGCATGGTGTAGATTGGGAGAAA
>JAHDSP010000317.1 GCA_018432645.1 Bacteroidales bacterium
CTAGGTCTAATAAAGAGAAGTATGCTAAAATGTGTATAGTAGTAGAAGAATTAGATGAAACAGTTTTTTGGCTTGAATTACTCGATGATCTTAAAATTTTGCCATCTACAAAAGTAAATGAATTTAAAAATGAAGCAGATGTATATTGTTTTGGATGATTTTTGATTTTAGTAGTGAAAAACAGAATTTAATATGATATTATGAAAAAAGCAAATACCTATCTATTTGAAAGTAGTAATATTCTATTTATATAAAATAAAATTAAGGAATTATATAATAGGTGAGATTTTTAAATTGAGATTTAGACAGATTTATGGAACTTTAAGAAAGTAGGTGGGATAATGCAGCTGGATAATAAGATAGCTTGCTTTGGGGATAGCATTACAGAAGACCGTCCTGGTATCTCCTATTTACGCTACCTCAAAAAAAATTACCTTAACTTTGGATTGGGCGGAGATACATTATTAGGGCTAACAAAGAGAATCGATTGCTATCTATCTAAGCACCCATGTAATACATTTATTATAGAAATAGGTACTAATGATATCCTGTTACCTTTTTTAAGAAAACGTACCGGAAGATGGAGAAAGATTGTGGATAGGTTGATAGCAAGGGGTAGTGTACCTTTAGCCACGAGATCAGATTTTGCAGTAGAGTATGAAAGGCTTATTTGTAAATTATTAGACCGGAAAATCTTTGTAGTAAACATTCCCTGCCTTGGTGAAAACCTGGAGAACGATTTAAATGTAAAAGTCAGAGCATATAATGAGGTTATTGAAAATTTATGCCAAAAGTATGGTATTACCTATATTGATTTTAACGGATGGCAGCGGGAAATTATCAACAATAATCCTGTTTCAGATTATTTTATTTCTGAAAATCCTTATGTTACTCTGTTAGATTCGTTAACAACAACCTATTTGGGTTTATCAAGCTGGATAAGTAAGAAAAGAAAGTTAGTGCTTACTGTTGATGGTGTTCATTTGAACAAACGGGGCGCAAAGGGTTTAGCAGATTTAATTGAAAAAAATGTAGGAGGAATATAAAGGTAAAATTGGGGGAGGGGTTGGTTTTTGGCAAAAGAGAATAATACTAAATTGGTGTTAATTTCCTGGGCTGTAATGCTTGTAATTTCTTCGCTACCCAATATAATTCTTGGCAAGTTAAATATTATATTTATGTACTAGAGCAAAATGGCATAGATGGTGTCACAGGCATACTGGAATACCCAGCGCTCAGACAAACTACTAAAGTAAATTTGACTGATACAGATAGGCAAAAAATTAAAGAAATAGTAGAAAAAATCGCACAATTGATTAGCTCTGATGATTGCCCCCCAGTAATAAATGCTAAAATATGCAAAAGCTGTAGTTATTACGATTTTTGTTATGTAAAAGAGGAGAATTTGTAATGATACCACATCACTTATCACTTATCACCTATCACTTATCACCTATAAAAAAATAAACATCATGCAACAAAAAGATTACAACGAAATATTCAGAGACAGAACGAAAAAATTAGCTATAGATATAATAATTGAATTGTCTAAATTGAAATATGCTGATGAAAATTCCATAATAAAAAAGCAAATAATACGTTCATCTACATCTGTAGCAGCTAATTATAGAGCCATGTGCAGAGCTAGGTCTAATAAAGAGAAGTATGCTAAAATGTGTATAGTAGTAGAAGAATTAGATGAAACAGTTTTTTGGCTTGAATTACTCGATGATCTTAAAATTTTGCCATCTACA
>JAHDSP010000264.1 GCA_018432645.1 Bacteroidales bacterium
ATCAATAATATACCACCATCAGAGTTTGCAAAAGCAGCCATAGATCTAGCAATTTTTTTACTATCTGTAATGGCAAATTTAAAATCTAATTGTTGCCCTTCGCCTTCGCTAATACGTTTATATATATTAAATTCTTCTAAATCCATACCTACAAATTTACAAATAATTTATTATTTTTTTTATAATATCTTATCACACATCATATATATAAATATGAATTTATACCTTGAATTCTTATAAATTTTTATTTTAAAATATCAAAAATTTTAGTGAATTTTGCTAAAAATATTTTTGACCTTATGATAGATTATATGTTGATTTTAAAAGGCATAGCTATGGGTGCGGCTAATGTAATCCCAGGAGTATCAGGTGGTACTATAGCTCTTATAACAAATATTTATGAAAGATTTATAAATTCTCTAAAAAATTTGAATTTTACTGCTTTAAAATTATTATTTACGGGCAAGATAAAAGAACTCATTAATTATATAGATTTTTATTTTTTATTACAAGTTTTCTCTGGTGTACTTATAGCATTGTTTACTATTGCTTTTCTTTTAAAATATTTATTTCTACATTATCCTACATACACTTGGGCATTTTTCTTTGGCTTAATAATTGGGTCATTATGGCTAATTGTTAAAAAATTAAACAAAATGAAATTGTGGGATTGGCTACTATTATTAATCGGAATTTCTATTCCTGTGATAATGGTTTTTTTGAAACCTATTAATGAAAATGATAATTTATTCTACATTTTATTTTGTGGAATGATCAGTACTTCTGGAATGGTATTGCCAGGTATATCTGGTTCATATTTATTATTATTACTGGGTAATTATAAACTTATCATGCTAGATGCTGTTACTACATTAAATCTTAAAATTTTAATACCTTTTTTAATAGGTTCTATCCTTGGACTAATAATAGTTTCTTATTTTATATCTTTATTACTTAAAAAATATTACAATCAAGTATTAAGTTTACTATCTGGGTTTGTAATTGGATCATTAGCATTAATATGGCCTTGGAAATATAGTATCGATTACACTCATGGATTATTATTACAAAATAAATTTGGAGCATTAGTAGATGCTAATGGTCAATTAATTAATTTTAAACCCTACATTATTAAATATCAATATTTTTTACCAGAAATAGATACTCAGTTTTGGATATCAATACTTTTAATTATAACAGGTATAATTATAGTAGTAGGCACAGAAATACTCTCTGTGCAAATTGCAAAAAAAAGGTAGAAAAAATATTAATCTTTTAAAATCACTGTGCCAGCATCTGGATTTTTTAGATTATTAGCATCAGTTATTAAAACATCATTACCACCATTATCTATAAAATAAAGGCCAGCTTTTATTTTTGGTCCCATGCTACCATCTGCGAAATGTCCTTCTTCTAAATACTTTTTCATTTCTTTAGCTGTAACTTTTTTTAGTTTTACTTGATTAGGTTTATTAAAGTTCAGATAAGCATTTGAAATATCAGTGAGAATAAAAAATTCATCAGCATTTATTTTGACGGCAAGAGTAGCAGCAGCTAAATCTTTATCGATAACAGCATCTACTCCCATTAGAGATCCATCATCATTTTTAATAACTGGTATACCACCACCACCAGCAGCTATTACTATATTACCAGCCTTAGCTAATTGCTCTATGATAGGCCAATTTAAAATTTCTATTGGTTTAGGACTGGGAACCACTCTACGAAAGCCTCTTCCGCGAGGATCTGCTTTGAAAGACCAATTAAATTTATCTTGTAAAATGTCAGCTTCTTCTTTAGAATAATAAGGGCCTACTGGTTTAGTAGGATTAGCAAAAGCTGGATCATTTTTATCAACAATCACTTGAGTAACTACACTGATAATATTTTTTTCGATACCATGTTTCAGCAACACATTTTTGAAAGCTTGTTCTATAAGGTAGCCAATGTGTCCTTGAGTTTCAGCTACACATACATGCATAGGAAGGGCGGGTATACCATATTTACTTTCACCAGCTTCATTTTGTAGAAGTACATTTCCTACTTGAGGACCATTACCATGCGTGATCACAAGATTATGCCCACGTTCGATAATTGGAATTAAATTTTCGCAAGTATCAGTAGCATTTTGTATTTGTTCATCATAGTAACCTTTTTGGTCACCTCTCAGTAGCGCATTACCACCGAATGCAGCCATTATTAATTTCCCCATATTATTTATTTTTTATAATTATTTATAAAACAAATGATAACCAGAGCTACGTAAACTCTGGTTATCAATATTTATTTAAAAATTATTTATTCTTTCACAGCAGCTTGAGCAGCAGCTAATTTAGCAATAGGCACACGATATGGGCTACAGCTAACATATGTTAGTCCAAGCATATGACAAAATTCTACTGAAGATGGTTCTCCACCGTGCTCACCACATATGCCCAAATGTATATTAGGACGAGTAGCTTTACCACGTTCTACAGCTATTTTCATCAGCTCACCTACGCTCTCTCTATCTATGATTTGGAAAGGATCAAATTTAATGATTTTTTTATCCAAATAATCTTGTAAGAAAGATCCTACATCATCACGAGAAAAAGCGAAAGTTAATTGAGTGAGATCATTAGTACCGAAACTAAAGAATTCTGCATATTTAGCCATTTCATCAGCACGTAATGCAGCTCTAGGTATTTCTATCATTGTACCAAATTCGCAATGAAGTTCATTAAGTTCATATTTAGTTTTTACTTCTTCATAGACTTTTTTTACAATCTCATTTTGATGTTTTAGTTCATTTTCATTGACAGTAACTGGGATCATTATTTCTGGTTTAGGATTTTTACCTTCTTTTACTAATTCAGCAGCAGCTTCTAAAATAGCTCTCACCTGCATTTCAGTAATTTCTGGATAACTAACACCTAATCTAACGCCACGATGTCCCATCATAGGGTTATTTTCATGTAACTGCTCAGATCTATTATTTAAATCTTCTATGGTAATATTTAATTCTTTAGCTAATCTCTCACGAGCTTCAAGATTTTTAGGAATAAATTCATGCAGTGGAGGATCTAAAGTACGAATAGTAACTGGTAACCCATCCATTACTTTCAGGGTATTTTTGATATCTTCTTTCACAAAAGGAAATAGTTCATCCAAAGCTCTACGTCTTTCTGTTTCATTATTGCTAATAATCATTTTACGTAATATAAAAAGAGGTTTTTCACCGCCTTTACCATAAAACATATGCTCTGTTCTGAAAAGTCCTATACCTTCCGCACCGAAATCGAGAGCTATTTTAGCATCATCGGGAGTATCAGCATTAGTACGTACACGCAGTACCCTATATTTATCAACTAATTTCATAAATTTAATAAAATAAGGAGTCTCTGCAGGGCTAATCGTAGATAGCTGACCTTCATAAACTAGTCCTTTAGTACCATTCAAAGAAATGACATCGCCTTCTCTATAAATACCCACTGCAGTATGCATTTCTTTTTTCTGTAGACTAATTTCTATGTCGCTAGCACCTACTATACAGCATTTGCCCCATCCACGAGCTACTAAAGCAGCATGACTAGTCATACCACCTCGAGCAGTTAAAATAGCAGCAGCAGCACGCATACCATCAATATCTTCTGGATTAGTTTCTTCTCGCACTAATATAACTTTTTCGCCTTTAGCAGTCCACTCTACAGCATCTTTAGAAGTGAAAACTATTTTACCAAAAGCTCCTCCAGGTCCAGCAGGAAGGCCATGAGCAATAATTTTTGCTTTTGCTTCACTACTAGGATCCAATAATGGATGTAATAACTCATCTAATTGATTTGGTTTAACACGTAAAAGAGCAGTTTTTTCATCAATAAGTTTTTCATCAAGCATATCTAATGCCATACGTACAGCAGCTATACCATTACGTTTGCCTACACGACATTGTAGCATCCAAAGATTTCGCTCTTGAATGGTAAACTCTATGTCTAGCATATCTTTATAGTGATTTTCCAGAGTGTTACGAATATCAACTAATTGTTTATAAATCTCTGGCATAGCTGTTTCTAGTGATGGTAAATGTTTATTATGTTCAGATTTAGTAGCTTCATTCAGAGGATAAGGAGTGCGAATACCAGCGACTACATCCTCGCCTTGAGCATTAGGTAGCCATTCACCATAGAACATATTCTCACCAGTAGCGGGATTACGAGTGAAAGCTACACCAGTAGCTGAATCATCACCCATATTTCCGAAGACCATAGATTGTACTGTAACAGCTGTTCCCCAATCGTCTGGAATACCTTCAATCCTTCTATATGACACTGCTCTTTTGCCATTCCAACTTTGGAAAACAGCAAATATTGCACCCCACAATTGTTCCATTGGATCTTCTGGGAAAGGTTTGCCTAGAACTTCTTTAACTTTAGCACGATAAATATCTACTAATTTTTTCAAATCATCAGCATCGAGCTCTACATCATCTTTAACACCTTTTTGTTTTTTTAATTTTTCTAATTCAGCTTCCAATTGTTGACGAATGCCTTTGCCTTCTTCTGGTTCTATACCAGCAGCTTTTTCCATAACTACATCGCTATACATCTGAATTAGACGACGTTGAGAATCATAAACGAAACGTGGATTATTAGTTTTTTTGATTAATCCTTCACGAGTAATATCATTTAATCCAACATTCAATATAGTCTCCATCATCCCAGGCATAGATACTCTAGCTCCTGAACGTACAGATACTAATAAAGGATTAGTGGGATCACCAAATTTTGCATTTAAATTTTTTTCTATATGCCTCAAACCCTGCTCAACCTCATCTTTTAATATTTCAAATAATTGATTTTTACCCAAAGTGTAATATTCAGTACATGCCTCAGTAGAAATAGTAAAACCTGGAGGTACTGGTAACCCTAGTAAGTCCATCTCTGCTAAATTGGCACCTTTGCCACCAAGTAAATCTTTTAAATTAGCTGCACCTTCAGCTGATCTTTTCCCAAATACATAAACTCTTTTTTTCTTTTCCATAATATTAGAATTTTTTGAATTGCAAAGTTAATGAGTTTTTTTGAAATTTAAATAATAATTGATATTAATTACTTGAATTTATTAGCTATAAAAATAAAGAAATAAAATAAAAATCTTTGCAGGTGGAATGATTTGTGCCAAGAATTAATTATAAAGTAATTTCATTTATACAAAAAATATTTAGAAAAATTTATTATCTAAACTCCTATTTCAAATTATTTAATTGTAAATATAAAGATATCTTCCATCAAAATTATTGTTATATAATTTAGCCGGTTTGGTAGCTGGTCCATTTATTATACTCCCATCAGTTATTAAAAATTTAGATCCACAGCAATCATCTTTTACAAAAAGTAAAGTAGAGTCGTCTACTGCTAATCTTTCACAATCTAATAAAGGTTTATATGGACATGCCCTTTCTATAGTAACGAACTCTTCTTGAGATTTTCTATAAATAATTATGCCTTTATATCCACCAGTAATATACATATATCCACCAACCACATTAATATCACCATATAGAGCATCATATACATCAATACTTATATTAACTGGTACATAAGGTATATTTTCATCTTCTTTACATGAATTCAACAAAAAAACACATAACAATAAAAAGAAATAAACATTTTTTTTAAACATTCATTACCCTTTTGTCTTAGGAGGTTTATGTTGTTGTTTATACTGCCAATTCTTAATCCAACGTTTTAAGAAAAATTCTTTTTTATTTTCTCTATTAAGTTTTGCTTTTTTTTCTGCATCCTTCATTGCTTCTTTAGTTTCAGAAGTTTGGTTATTCATTTGCTGTTTTACAGCTTTTTGGTATAAAATAGTATCATCCTTTTGGCGTTTCTTTTTTTCTTTTTCAATCTTTTTTTCTTGTTGACTAATGCTAGTATTTTGGGTTTGACAAGAAAATAGAAACAATGAAAAAATAAAAAATATCGAGAGTATTATAACTTTATTAATCCCAAAAAGTACTTTATTTATCATGCAAAATAATTTTTGTACAAAAGTAAAAAATAAATATCAAACATAAAAAATTTTTTTATTTTATTAATTTAAAATAGTTCATTGTAGAGTGATCGAAATTTTGGATTTTTGTATAAAATTTTTACACTAAATTCAAGTAATTAATGCTACTTTTTCAGGGCTAAAGCCCAAACCTTTTCTATGTTTTATTATCTGACCTGAAAGTCATAGTTATACAATTATTTGCTGACTTATATAATGGTCAGTTCTATATATCGATAATAGCCTATCTCACTCTTACTTTCATTAAACAAGACCTTTAGGTCGTGGCCTTAATAAATATGAAGATGGGCTTTAGCCCTGATAATTCTTTATGAATCTGAACTTAAGATTACCTGTTTTCCGCATTGCAACACCCAAAATTTCAAAATTAATATTGATAATCAAATACTTATAAGGGTGTTGCAAAAAAGTGCTGAAAATAGGATTAAACATAACTACTAATATTTTTTAAAAAATTATCATTTCTTTATTTTACCTTTTGATTTATTTTTAGTAAATTTGCAAATAAATATATACTATTTTTATGGATAATGAAGCAAATGAATTAACTCAAGGAGGTGGGCAGATTTTTGATATTAACATAGAAGAGCACATGAAGACTGCCTATATTAACTATTCTATGTCTGTAATAGTTTCTAGAGCTCTGCCAGATGTACGTGATGGACTAAAACCAGTACATAGACGAGTTTTATTTGGTATGTTCGAGTTGGGATTGTATTCTAATAGGCCAACTAAAAAAAGTGCTCGTATTGTAGGTGAAGTATTAGGTAAATATCACCCACATGGCGATTCATCTGTTTATGATGCTATGGTACGTTTGGCTCAACCTTGGTCTATGCGTTACCCATTAGTTGATGGACAAGGTAATTTCGGTTCTATAGATGGAGATAGCCCCGCAGCAATGCGTTATACAGAAGCTAAACTAAGTAAATTAGCAGAAGAAATGCTCGCTGATTTAGATAAAGACACAGTAGATTTTCAAAATAATTTTGATGATTCACTTCGTGAACCTATGGTTTTACCTTCTAAAATTCCTAATTTGCTCCTTAATGGTTCATCAGGTATTGCTGTTGGTATGGCTACAAATATGCCACCTCATAATCTTGGTGAGGTTATAGATGGTATTATAGCTTATATCGATAATAGAGATATAACAGTTGAAGAATTAATGAACTTTATCAAAGGTCCTGATTTCCCAACTGGTGGCTTAATATATGGCATTGATGGAGTAATAGAAGCATATAAAACAGGAAGAGGTAGAGTAGTGGTACGTGGTGAAGCTGAATTTGTAGAAAATAATAATAAATCTCAAATAATAATCTCTAGCATTCCTTATCAAGTAAATAAAAGTGATCTAGTTCAGAAAATAGCTGATTTAGTAGAATCAAAAAAGATAGATGGTATCACTGATATTCGTGATGAATCTGATAGAGATGGCATCCGTGTAGTGATAGACCTGCGCCGTGATGCTAATGCTAATGTTATTCTCAATTCTTTATATAAATTTAGTCCTCTACAATCTTCTTTTAGTATTAATAATATTGCTCTTGTTAATGGAAAGCCAGAAACATTGAATCTCATTCAGCTAATTCACTATTATGTAGAGCATCGCCACGAAGTTATTATTCGTAGATCTAGATATGAACTTAACGAAGCTGAGAAAAGAGCTCATATTTTACAAGGTCTATTAAAAGCCTTAGACTTTATAGATGAGGTCATTGCTATCATCAGAGCTAGTGAAACTGTAGATATAGCAAAAACAAATTTGATGGAACGTTTCGATTTTTCTGATATCCAAGCTTCTGCCATTGTAGATATGCGTCTACGAACATTGACAGGATTAGAACGAGATAAATTAGAAAGTGAATATAATGAACTAATGAAGAAAATTGCTTATCTAAAAGACGTCTTGAGTAATGTAGATCTACAAATGCAAATAATAAAAGATGAGCTTCTAGAAATTAAACAAAAATACAATGACAAACCTCGCACAGAAATCGATGTTCATGGCAAAAATGTTAGAATTGAAGATTTAATAGCTGATGAACCTGTAGTCATTACTATATCACATCTGGGCTATATTAAACGTACAAAACTGAGTGATTATCGTAGCCAAAATAGAGGTGGTAAGGGAAAAATAGCTTCAGATATAAGAAATGAAGATTTTATAGAAAATATATATATCGCCACTAATCATGATTATTTATTACTTTTTACTAAAAAAGGCAAAGTCTATTGGTTGAGAGTTTTCGAAATACCAGAAGCAGCTCGTAATGCTAAAGGAAAACCTATTCAAAACTTGATTGCTATAGATGCTGATGATAAAATTCAAACAATTATCAATACTAAAAATTTAGAAGATGCAGATGCTATAAAGGATGATTATGTTATTTTCATAACAACTAATGGAATAATTAAAAAGACTAGTTTGACTTTCTATGCTCGTCCACGCAGTAGTGGTATCATAGCTTTAGGTATTCAAGAAGATGACAATCTTTTGCAAGTAGCGCACACACATGGTAATTCTGAAATATTTGTAGCTACTAGTGAGGGCAAAGCTGTTAGATTTAATGAAAAAGAAGTACGCCCTATGGGTAGGACAGCTACTGGTGTTAAAGCACTTTCTCTCAATTCTAGTACTGATAAAGTGATAGGTATGGTAGCATTGGAAAGTGAAAATCAACAAATCTTGGTTATTTCTGAGAAAGGTTATGGTAAACGCTCATTATTATCTGCTTATCGCAAAACTCACCGTGGTGCTAAAGGTGTCAAAGCTATGAATATTACTGATAAAACAGGAAATATTGTTAGCATTATTGATGTCGATAACCCAGACGATGATATCATGATTATAACTAAAAACGGCATTGGTATTAGATTAAATATTTCTAATATTCCATTACTAAATAGAGTAACTCAAGGTGTTAGAATAATTAATTTAAATAGTGATGATGCTATCGCTTCTGTAGCTAAGATAGCTCATGATATTGATAATGGTTCCATTAATGAAATAGAAGAAGATAATCTAAATAATGATGAAACTGATGTTACAATCAATCAAGATGCAAATCTAGATGAATTTTAAAAAAATATTTTAAAATTGGTAAAATGGTATTATTTTTGTAGAAAATTTTATTAAAAAATATTTCAATATGAAAACTAAAATTTTGTTTTTAAGTATTATACTTTTAATGAGTATAAGTTCATTTGCACAATCAAATAAAGTATTAGATGCATACAATTATTTAAAAGCTGGTAAATTGGATAAAGCAAAAGCTGCTATAGATGCTGCTGCTTTATATCCAGATACTAAAGATGATCCTAAAACATGGCTCTACAAAGGTAATGTTTATTTAGCCTTAGCTATTAAACAAAATGACCCCAAAAATCCATATAAGGATTTAGCTACTAATCCGTTAGATACTGCTCTAGAAGCTTATAAAAAATGCATTATTTTAGATCCCAATTTTATCGCACCAAACGCCAGTCCCAATAGTCCAAGAGTAGGACTTAAATTTGTAGCTGATGAGTATTTTAATAAAGGAGCTAATTATTTTAATAATAAAGATTTTAATAATGCTCTTTCATTTTTTGAGAAAACTAGAACTATCAGAAAAATTTATTCTAATACTCCAGATACATTAGCTGATTTTTATGGTGCCGTGGCTGCTCTGAACCTTAAAGATACTATTACTGCAGAAAAATATTTAAAAGAGTTAACAACATATGCAGAATACAAAAATCCTACTGCTTTTAATTTACTTTTTGATATTTATCTAGCTAAAAAAGATACTACAAATATGCTAAAAACTATTGAATTAGCTAAAAAAAGATTTCCTGATAATAATGACGTCCTCCTGCGCGAAATAAATTATTATTTAATTACAGGAAATATAGAAAAATCTCAAACCTTGCTAGAGGAAGCTATTGCTAAAGATCCTAATAATCATATGCTTTATTATGTAGTTGGAACTAATTATGATCAACTATCGCAAGACACTACACTTAATCAAGAACGTAGAGATATGTTTTTCGAAGAAGCTAAAAAGTCTTATGAGAAAGCAATTGAACTGAATAATAATTTTTATGAAGCATATTATAACTATGGTGCATTATTATTTAATAAAGGTGTAGAAATTTTCAATAAAGCCAATGCTCTACCACCAACTGCTCAGGCAGAATATGAGAATCTAAAGAAAGTTTATGAAGATTTATGGCATCAAGCATTACCTCTATTAGAAAAAGCTCTATCATTACAACCCGATGATATTCCAACATTATATACACTTAGAACTATCTATGCTAGATTATCAATGCCTGATAAACTCCAAGAAGTCAACCAAAAAATCGATAGTTTACAAAATAATCAATAATTCAATTCGAGTAATTAATTATTAAAAGAGTTGTCATAATTGACAACTCTTTTTTTATTTATTAACTATTTTTTGTAATTTATTATTTGATATTTATCATTTATCTTATTATAATTTAATTTTTATGTTAATTTTGCTAAAACAAAAAACAAAATATTATGAAAAGGTTAGAAAACAAAGTAGCAATTATCACCGGTGCAGCAAGAGGCATGGGTAAAGAAGAAGCAATATTATTTGCTAAAGAAGGTGCTAAAGTAGTAGTAGCTGATATCCTAAAAGATGA
>JAHDSP010000016.1 GCA_018432645.1 Bacteroidales bacterium
TAAAGGTAGAGTATTTAGTGATATTGGTTGCTATACATTAGGAGCTACTCCTCCATTCGAAGCTATAAATTCTTGTGTAGATATGGGAGCTTCTATTCCTATGGCAAAAGCTGCTTCTGATATGGGATTAAGGCCAGCTGTTGCAGTTATTGGTGATAGTACTTTTACTCATAGTGGTATGACTGGCTTATTAGATGCTGTCGTTTACAATGCTCCTATTACTGTTATGATCCTTGATAATTCAACTACTGGTATGACTGGTGGGCAACCTTCTCATGCTAATCAAAGATTAGTTTCGATTTGTACAGGGTTAGGTGTCAATCCAGAACATATTAGAATAATTAAACCATTGAAAAATAGACATCAAGAAAATGTTCAAGTTATTAAAGAAGAATTAGCTTATGAAGGAGTGTCTGTAATAATACCTACTAGAGAATGTGTTCAAACCCTCAATCGCAGAATGAGAACTAAATTTAAAGAAAAAAAAGCAAATAAATAAAACTTTATTAAAAAAATGAAAATTATGAAAAAAGATATTATCTTAGCAGGAGTAGGTGGGCAAGGTATATTAAGCATTGCCACTACTATTGGATTAGCTGCTTTAAAAAATAATTTAAATATTAAACAAGCCGAGGTACACGGTATGTCTCAACGTGGCGGTGAAGTAGTGTCTCATCTTAGAATTTCTGATGCTCAAATATTTTCTGATTTGATCACTAAAGGACAAGCCGATATGATATTATCATTAGAACCATTAGAAACTTTGAAATATCTTCCTTATTTACATGAAAGTGGTTGGATCATTTCCAATTCTGAACCATATACTAATATTCCTAATTATCCTGATTTAGAGCTAGTTTATAATGAAATTCGTAAATATAAAAATCATGTTCTTATAAATGCTGATGAAATAGCTAAAAAACTAAATGCTCCTTTATCGGCCAATATGGTACTTATCGGTGCTGCAGCTCATTATTTGGGTTTTGAACAGCAAGAAATAGAAGATGCTATCAGAGAACAGTTTAGTAAAAAAGGTGATGATATTGTAAACATTAATATTCAAGCTTTTAGAGAAGGATTAGCTTTTGCTAAAGAATATACAAAAGCATAAAAACATACTAATTTTTCTTGTAATTTGTTAAAAACAAATATAAATACTTTCAGTGTTTCTTAAGCCAAATTTATTATTTTATTGTTATATATTATTGAAATAGGCGTTTAAATAATAAATTATACTCATAAGAAATAAAGTTATTACCTTTAATGAACCAGCAATAATTTAGTTATTAATTAAACGACTAAACAAATAAAATTTTTTAATTTTAATAAATGTTTAAATTAAATAATGATATTCGAATTTAAATAAATTACCATTAATACTTTTTGTATTATAGATTATAAAAAAAATAATTAAAATTTAAAATTTAAGAAAATATTTCTATTAAATGTTCATAAATAAATAATTTAAAATTGATAAAATTACTAAATAAATATCATTACTTAATTTAAACAAATAATATTTTATATTGTAAGGTGTTTAATAACAAATAGATAAAAAATATTTTAAAAGTTCTCATAAATTCACCCTTTGATTTAACAAATGCAATTCTTCAAAAGATATACATCATATCTATAGAGGATATTTTTCTTTGATTCTTTCTTTGTGTGGTTGACAAAGAAAAGTAAATTAGATAAAAAATTATTCAAAAATATTTATTAATTTTACCTAACAAAATTTTATAAATGAAAAATATATTATTTTTTGTAATAGTTTTATTTACTTTTTCTTTCAATCTGTTTTCGCAAAATAAAAATCATGATAGTATTTGTGAAGATGCTATATATGTGAAAACAGATGATTATGAAGGAGTAATATTTGGTCCTAAATGTTTAAAACTTCTTTTAATAAAAGATGGAGATACAATAGATGCACCAAGATGGATACCTACAATGCAAGATATAGAAAATGCTGAAAAATTAATTAGAAGATATGTAACAAAAAAATCTAAACATTATTTAGTAAATCAAGGTAATGGATGTCCGATAATATATCAAAATTTTGACAAATATGTTCGTCAATATTATGGTACTTATAACGAAAAAGGTGAAAAAATATTAAATGTTTATTTTTTATGGAGAGATTCAAAATTTATAGACGATTGGAAAATAAAAGGTATAGCTGTTTTTGATGGTTGTAGTTTTTTTTGGGAAATAAGAGTAAATATGAAGAAGAAAAAATGTTTTAATTTTGGGTTGTAAAGTTTCACCAAGTTGTTAATGGTTTTAGCTGTGAGCTTAATTTGCTTGTTAATCAAAGGAATACTGAGCTAGATAATGAGTCAAACCACACATACTTCTGAGCGATGTAATAAAATTCATATATTAGATTAAACTTATTTTTAAAAAACGCTTAGTCAAGTCAAATCCGCATTGGGAAATGATTTGCCGTAAAACAAGCAAGTAGCGTTGGGCAATAAGAAATCTTGTAGGGGTTTAAAATTTTAAACCCCTCAAATCATTTCCCCAGCGGAGACTTTTCTTTTGTTACTTTTCTTTGTGTGGTTGACAAAGAAAAGTAAATTAGATAGAAATTTATTCAAAAATATTTATTAATTTTACCTAATAAAAATATTTTTATGCATACAGCTAAAGAGCTAGACAACGAGACTAGCTATACATATTTCGGAGCGAGATACTATGATAGCGAGCTGAGTAGTTGGCTGAGTGTGGATCCGATGGCAAGTTCCAGAAGTTGGGTATCACCATACTCTTATTGCCAGAATTATCCGATTGGAAGAATTGATCCAACGGGGGTGTTAGATGGAGATTTTTATGATCAAAAAGGGAAATATCTTGGAACAGATGGTATTGACGATAGAAAAGTCTATGTTGTAACGAATAAAAATGAAGCCAAGGCAATCAAGAAGACAGATAAATCAGGAGGAACAACAAACTCAAGCGATGTATCTTCTACTGTTACATTCTACTCAGGCACATTCCATTCTCATCCCAGCGGTTCTGTTTCGATTAGTCATCCTTCAGAAATAGGTATGGAAACATTTGGAGGAACTACAAAAACATACTCTTTTATCCAAACACCTTCAGATAGGGATATACAAGCTGCGGCTGAAATATCTTACATGACTGGTAATCATTATGTATTAGGCACTGGTAACAATACCGTGTACATATACAACGGAAATGGAATACTAGCCACATTCCCACTTGACAAGTTTGGTAATGTTGGTAAATAATTTAATTATGGAAAAGATTTTATATATACTTGCTTTCGTAATATGTGCAATATCATTGCACGGACAAACTTTTACTGTGAATGTAGAGTATACATACAACGGAAAGAAGATAGCATTAAACGATGATTTTGAAATATTTTTTGTAATTATTGATAGTACTCAAAAAATAATTATAAAGCCAGAAATCACGCAGAATACATTTAAAATACCGGATTTTTGTGGGAATACAAGAGGACACATCGTTTTTAAATATAAAAAAACTGTTATTGGGCTTGGTATCAATCCTTTTAGCTATACGCAGAATATGAGATGGGAAATTGGGTTTGACAAAAAACCATATGACAAAGAGTACAATATTGGGACTGGAAACATTGAAAAAACAAAAGCTATAGCATACATAGCATTCGATCCAATGGAGTGGGGAGATGGAGTTGTTACTACAATATCAATATTTGATATTAAACGCTATTTTAAGGAAAGCAGAGAATTGTTAAAATAAAAGAACTAACGCAATTATGAGCATGAACAAACCACTACTAATTGATTGTATTGCTAAGAAAGGCGATATCAGCAAAGGAGAGTTAGGAGATATAGTATTTATGGGTGAGGTTGGAGATATGCAAGGACACGCAGTTTTACTTGCTGGAGATATTACTATGGGGACAACAGAAATAAATGGTAAATCTTATGAAACAGCATCATTCTATACACTAAGTACGAGTTCCGATACAGATCCATGAAATTATGGAGTTCGTGAGTTCACGTTTGTTAAACAATCAGATGGCACCTGGCGACAACAAGGTGGTGCAGGTTATAAATTTAATGGATTTGGTCAAATGACTAATGTAAATGCGACTGACGAGCAAAGACAGGAAGCCACCAAACTAATTGAAGATATTAAGAAAGGTAATTGATATGATAAATTTTATTAAAGCCTGTCTTGTTTTTATTGCTGTTGGTCTTGCAAGTCTGAATCTGTATGCTCAAACTTTTACTTCGGAAGAAAGAAGAAAGGAGGCTGAAAATATCTTAAATACAGCAATTAACAGTTTGCCTTTTGATAGTGTTTACAATCAAAAACGAATTTATTTTTTAGCCAATGAGTTTCTAACAGAAGATTCTCCATTAGTATTGAAACGAAAGAAATGTAAAGCTGTGATTCTTAGTAAGGATAAATTGAAAAAATCTTCACAGTATGTTGTGCTCGGTGATTTTACATTAGATTGGGATAATCCAGTCGCTGTGAGGATCCAATTTTCGATAATGCCAAAAAACACATTGCTAAATATTGGTCTTGTAAAAGAAAACGGGAAATGGATTATTAAGAATTATGTAATCTTTAAAGATTAGAAACGCTCAGCCATCTGAGCGGGTGGCTGAGTGTGGATCCGAATGGGATGTGTATAACAGATTATTATGAAATTAACAAATGAATAAATTAAAGCTAATAATTATAGAGAGGATTGGTAATTATGATTGTATATAAGAAGATATTATTTATATCTGTTTTTATTTTATATTCATATTTCTGTTTTTCTCAAACAGAGATAGAAGGCATAAAACCATGTGTAGATTCATTAATTTCTAATTTGAATAATTCTACTAAATATAAAAATATTAATATTAAAATAATAGAAGAAGGTGTTGTTTTTTATGACACAAATTTTGTAGATACTGTTAAAAATGATAATATTCTGTCATTAATAGAATATATCGATATAGATAGTATAAGGTCATACACAATAATTAATAATGAACATAAGTGCTATTTAATTTCTTCATGTATTAAACAAGCAACAGGATTAG
The DNA here is from genome assembly GCA_018432645.1 of Bacteroidales bacterium. Lineage (GTDB taxonomy): Bacteria > Bacteroidota > Bacteroidia > Bacteroidales > DTU049 > DTU049. The sequence goes on from JAHDSP010000016.1 coordinate 5,061, forward strand.
CTATCAATTTAATTTCCTGGATTATTATTATTCCCCAGTATAATTGTATTTATGATTTTAAGAGTTTATCAAGCAATCCCAAATTAATTTATTTTATTAATAATAACTTATATTATATACGTTTTATTTATGGGGAAAATTTATTCTGGAATGAAGATTGGAATAAGGTTGATTATGAAATTGAAATAAATGAAATTAATATTGATAGTTGCAATGCAAAAATTATTGAACATAAAAATTCTTATTGTAATTAATATAAATCAATGTCAATTATAATTTAAATGAGCATTATAAAAATTTAGATTATGATGAATATAGTATTAAAGAAGGATTTATTTATTATTGTGAAAAGAAATACATTTTCTTATACTACAAAGATTGGAGGTATCCAGTTTATGAAATTTAATCAGGATCTTTATCTAAAAAAACATGGCCATGATAAAATATATTTTTAATTTATTTTTTATTTTTAATTTTCTTAGTCATTCATGCTTTACAAATTTATTTGAAAATCCTATAATAAAAGATACATTACAAGTAAAAGAAATAGATGAAGGTTACTTAATATATTTAGATAATGTTAATATTATCAAACTTGTTAATGATTCTACTAATGTAACATATCTAATTTTACATGACAAAAACAAAGTTAAATTAGATTTTTATATAATTCCTCCATATTTAACAGGTGCATATTTATTAAATTTAGATGAATTTGGAAAAGTTTTAGCTCTTGAGAGTTATTTAGTGGGAACTAGTGGATTAAGTGCTAATATAATCAATGTAAGTCTGATTTTCTTAAATAATCATTACAATAATAAAGTTTTATCATACAATTCATTTTGTGGTGGCATTAAACTGTTATTTAAAGATAGTAATAAATATTTATTGAAAATTTATGATTATCATGGGATAGATAATGATAATAATATAACTTATTGCTTAAATATTTTTGAATTAACAAAAGATTGCTTTAAAAGAGCTGATTCTCTGCCAAAATGTTATATTTATACAGAAGATAAACAATTAAAATTTTATGATAGATGCAATTGTTCGACATTATATAAGCCATACGTTTTGTTTAGAGAATAATTATCAATACTCAAATTATAAAGAGCTAGACAACGAGACTAGCTATACATATTTCGGAGCGAGATACTATGATAGCGAGCTGAGTAGTTGGCTGAGTGTGGATCCGATGAGCGATGAAAGGAGTTGGGTGAGTCCTTATGCATATTGTCAGAGGAATCCATTAGTATTGGTGGATGCAAGCGGGATGCTAGATGATAATTATCTAATTTATTATTTGTTTATAATATTACCACCCATAACAATAATTGATTATAAAATAGAAAATCAGTAAAATTTTAAAAAATATATGAAAACAAAAATTTTTTTAATGTTGTTTTTTATGTCCATTTATGGATATAACCAATCTTATAAAATAAAAGAATTTTGTGAGGAATGGTACATATTTCCACTTTTATATAATAATTATAAAAGCGACTCTACATGGGTAGAGCATTGGGAAAATTATTGGTATTATAGAAGTGGCGATACTACTAAATTAATACCTGACACATTAGTTATTTCGTTAGATTTAATACCTTCTATGGTAATATTAGATGAGGAAGTAATAAAATCAGCAAAGGATAGTATATATATTATAAAATCAATAATAAATTATAAATATGGTAATTACCAGGATAGTTATAATGTTATAAATCCAAAATTATCTGAAAATATTGTAATTTATGAGCAAAAAGTTAATCTTAAAAAAATTATTAAAGAAATATTAAAATCTGAAAATGTGGTTCACTATTTAAAAATAATAAAAGTACCAATTAGAGAGATGTTAGATAGTTTAAATATATATATCTTTGATAGACCAGATACAAATAAAATTAATTATTATCTAAATCAAATCATTATCACAAACTATTTTATAAATGAAAAAGGTGAGATAAAATGCTCATCTGAATTTACATTCCCAATAAACGGATGTTATAGTGACGACAATTGTTGTGTTTATGAAATGTAAAAGAAATAAATTCAATAAATATCAAGTTTGATATCCATTATAATTTCACTTCCAAAAAACTTAACAACGAAACTAGACATACATACTTTGCATCGAGATATTTATACTCCACACATTAATTAAACTTTTTATTTTTAAAAAATGCTTTGCTAAATCTGCATTTCTCCATCTGAGACCTTTCTTTTGTTACTTTTCTTTGTGTAGTTGACAAAGAAAAGTAAATTAGATAAAAAATTATTCAAAAATATTTATTAATTTTACCTAACAAAAATATTATATATGTACACTGCCAAGGAGCTAGGTAACGAGACCAGCTACACATACTTCGGAGTGAGATTTTATGATAGCGAGCTGAGTAGGTGGTTGTCAGTGTATCCGATTAGTGATAAAAGGAGCTGGGTAAGTCCTTATGCATATTATAAGTATAATCCATTGATATTTTCCAGAGCATGATAATCATATACATATATCAGTAAATTAAAATAATAAGTTTATGAAACATTTATTAATAATATATCTTTTGATTTTAAATAATTCATTTGTTAAAATTGATGGTAATTTTTTAGCAGGCTTTGATAATTATGTTTTCTTTTCACATTGCCAAGAATGTATAGATGAGTATCCTATTTATGATATTTTATCTTTTGACTTTAAAAATAAAAAAATTGATACATTTGCTAAAGATATTATGTTTTTTGATTTTGAAAAAATAGATGATGATAATTTTTTATTTACAGATGGACAAATGATATATAAAGTTAATGTAAATAATAAAAGTAAAGAATTAATTTATAACAATAATAATAGTAATAATGTAATTTGTGATATTGTCCTTAGAAATAATGAAATATTAGTTTTTAAAGTATATTATGATATTATAGATAATAAAATTTTGATAAATAAACTAAAAAATGATACAGCTTTTTTTATAAATAGTGTACCTTTTAGCGAATTTGAATATCATGGTTTAATTACAGCCTTGCATAAAGAAAACATTTATTTTACTTGTGGACAAAATTTATATTTATTAGACAAAAATAATAATTTAACACATTTAGATAGTAATGTCTACGAACTATTTAAACATCAAGATACTATAATCTATGGTAAGTATAAAAATAATAGATATGAATATAAACTCTTAAATTTAAAAATTAACAAAATTGATGAATTTTTATTTCCAAATGATTTCAATAAAATAGATTGGAGAAATAAAAACTTATTAAACATTAACAATAAATTATTTTATTTTAAGCATGACAAAATATTTACTTTATTAAATGATAAATGGGTTGAAATAAATGAAATAATAGTATACGGAAATAAAAATTTTAAAGTTTTAATTAATAATTTAAAAGAAACAATTATAATGTTTTAAGATAAATAATAGTGTTAGACCCATTTAACCATTGACTTAATAATCTAATTTTATGATATAGTGATAGTGATCAAATGCAAAACATCAGATATAAATATGATAGAAAAAATTTTAATCTTATTTGTTTTTTTATTTTTAAATTTCTATTCATTGAAATCGCAAATAAATGATAGAGACATATGTGAAATTTATTCTACTGTAATTTATGATTTAAAAGATCAAATAAAAGAGGATTATGGTCAGAAAAATGTACATATAATTAAAAGTCCATTAAAAATAAATGATTTTGTTAATTATTTAGAAATTTATAAGACATTTTTTGATGATAATTTAGAAAAAAATAATATAGATTATACTAAATTTATTAATAAAACAAATATAAAAGAAATTAATTGTAATTTTAATAATTTTAAAA
>JAHDSP010000351.1 GCA_018432645.1 Bacteroidales bacterium
CTGCTTTGTATGTTGACATAGTCCATCGTTGGATTAGGATAAATTTCGAAATATGGATTATCATTTAGTATATCATTAGTACCCACTCCAGGATCACTAACAGCGAAAGCATAATCGCCAGGTTTAGCATTATCTGTGAGTAGATAACCAGCCATTTGGTTCCCAGATTTTGTAAAATTAACTATCTGCCAGGGCTCATGACTATTTTTTCTATAAACTAATACAAGAGAATCCACCGAAGAGCTAGTACTCAATAGAGGCAAATCAGAAGGGTCACTTGTATTATATGGTGATCTATTGTATAGAAATCTGGCTTTCACACTGCTATTATATAAATATGGTATATGTATTGTCCAGTAATGATTTGGAGATACTCTGTAAATAGGATTATCTTTGAATAATTGATCAGGACCTATAAAATGATGCTCTACAAAAACCTCTAGAGAATCTGCAAGATATGTGGGAGTGATAGTAACATTAGTATGAGGTATAGAATAATTGTTTGTGTTTTTCATGACTGTATAACCATTAATAATTGCATCTGCAGTCTTTTGATTAGGATCTATCCATATATCTACAGGAGCTATCATATGATTAAAGCTAGTAATGCCATTAATATATCCCAAATTTATTTTTAATGAATCCAGCTCTCTATTAGGTCCCCATAGCCAAATTTCAATAGAATCACTCTCTGTCAAAAAATCACCACCAAATCTATGCTGCGAAGTATAAAGCTGAATGAAATTAACTCCACAGTTGTGATGTACTGTAAATGTATCAATCCTGTAATGTGGTGAGCCAGTATTATACAAATAATTTTGAAAAAAATTTGTTAAATAATTACCCGCATATTGTTCAAAACTATTTTGCATATCATCACAAGAGGCATTACTCCATGCGAATTGATTAAGGAAATACTTAGTAGCACCGAAAAATAATGAATCATTTAAATAATTTCTCAACGTATTAGCTATCAATGCCCCTTTATCATAAACAGTTGTACCATAGGTGGCAGTTTGAGGTATATCGCATAAGGAATAAAAACCACCATCTTCTATATGAGCTTTACTCAA
>JAHDSP010000412.1 GCA_018432645.1 Bacteroidales bacterium
CTTTTAATCGCACCATAAGGAATTGAAATGTGAAATTACTTGTTTGTAATGCATGATATTCAACCTTTTAATCGCACCATAAGGAATTGAAATCTAATAACTCTTACAAAATCTTTGCTAACTTCTATCCTTTTAATCGCACCATAAGGAATTGAAATGTATTTCCACTTAAGTAAATTCCTTTTTCTAAATTCCCCTTTTAATCGCACCATAAGGAATTGAAATATCAAATCTACTTTCAAAAAATTCAAAATAATTAACTTTTAATCGCACCATAAGGAATTGAAATTTAACAGTTAGATTAATACTATTAGCTTGTACAGTCTTTTAATCGCACCATAAGGAATTGAAATAACGTATGTTCCCGCTTTTTTACTATTAGCCGTGTAATCTTTTAATCGCACCATAAGGAATTGAAATCCAATTATCAGAAGGTAAACTATCTACCCAGCTACCTTTTAATCGCACCATAAGGAATTGAAATTTTACCAAAATCTCTATAATTATTTTTTCCTGTTAACCTTTTAATCGCACCATAAGGAATTGAAATCTGTAAATCGCCACCATGATTACCACTGTAAATAAGACTTTTAATCGCACCATAAGGAATTGAAATCCAATTATCAGAAGGTAAACTATCTACCCAGCTACCCTTTTAATCGCACCATAAGGAATTGAAATCAGGTGGCATTATTCCTAACTCTCTGTTAATTACCCTTTTAATCGCACCATAAGGAATTGAAATAGCTTGAATTCCCGTGGGACAACGAGAGAAAAAATGCTTTTAATCGCACCATAAGGAATTGAAATCCTTTTTGCATAGTGCCCCACTTCTCGCATTCAGACACTTTTAATCGCACCATAAGGAATTGAAATTTGCAGAAATGTGGTTTGAGTTACCACTGGCGTGTCTTTTAATCGCACCATAAGGAATTGAAATTTTGCAGATTATACGATAAAAGAAACGTTGGCAGGCTTTTAATCGCACCATAAGGAATTGAAATTTTTTCTCTATTACTCATATAAAATTTCGCTTATTTTCTTTTAATCGCACCATAAGGAATTGAAATAAAATTTGGCACTTTGCCAAAAGGTTCCTGGATACTTTTAATCGCACCATAAGGAATTGAAATCTTCTTTAGCTATATCGAACTCTATTAACTGTCTACTTTTAATCGCACCATAAGGAATTGAAATACAGATAGAAAAAGGTCAGGGACTCCTGGTTGGAGCCCCTCCTTTTAATCGCACCATAAGGAATTGAAATATAAAAGTGTCATTAACAGTAGTGTTTAGCAAGGTTCCTTTTAATCGCACCATAAGGAATTGAAATGTCTACAATTATTTCTTTACCAATCTCCTTAATTTTTCTTTTAATCGCACCATAAGGAATTGAAATAACAATAAAGTTTTATGACAACCCCTATAACCTTTTCTTTTAATCGCACCATAAGGAATTGAAATTCCATTTATCCGTTTACAAACGTTTAATAAATACCCTTTTAATCGCACCATAAGGAATTGAAATGACATATCACCTGCGCTCGCTATTTGTCTTGCTTGCTTTTAATCGCACCATAAGGAATTGAAATAATCTCCTTTCGTGTAGCTTTCAAATTCCGTCTTAAACTTTTAATCGCACCATAAGGAATTGAAATTCAAAAATCCCATCAAAAATACTTTGCTCGAATTCAACTTTTAATCGCACCATAAGGAATTGAAATTTATTCCTTTTATTAAAATTGAGAGCCCCGCTACTCTTTTAATCGCACCATAAGGAATTGAAATCATTTAATTGCACTGCCAGTGTATCCGCCCTGCTACTTTTAATCGCACCATAAGGAATTGAAATCACTGAGACCCGACTGTATCGGTGCTCACAGTGCTCTTTTAATCGCACCATAAGGAATTGAAATTCCATTTATCCGTTTACAAACGTTTAATAAATACCTACTTTTAATCGCACCATAAGGAATTGAAATTAAGGAATTGAAATACTACTACTTTACTGTTGTTTTCACTTTTAATCGCACCATAAGGAATTGAAATCAGACAGATATGGTAGACCGTTACAACGCCGTATGGCTTTTAATCGCACCATAAGGAATTGAAATTA
>JAHDSP010000092.1 GCA_018432645.1 Bacteroidales bacterium
AGAAATTAACATTATCTTCAAAAGACTGCATGGCACACAAAATTCTATGTCGCCAAAAGAAACTCGTTGTTAGACTAATATGTGCAATTCTAGCACACTCTCTTAAGCTCATGCCAGCACTCATACATTTGATATATTCGAGCATTTTGCCCTTTTCATGAACACCGTACATAAAGGTGCCTGTGGTAACTCTGAACTGCCTACCACAATTTTTGCAACGGTAGTTTTGTACTCCACTTTGCAAACCATTTTTAATAACATGGCTGCTATTGCAATCTGGACAAAGTACGCCAGTAGACATTGCTTTGAGCTCTTGGTAATCTACAACATCTTTGCCTTTTTCGATCATCTCATCATAGAGATTATCGTATAATTCACGCGTTTTCTCTTTGGTAAGAGCAAAGACTTCTGTGGGATTTTCAAATAGTTTCTTCATATGGACAAAATTTTTGCAAATATAAAAAGTATTTTTAATTAAAAAACTTGATATTCAATAAAATATTTTTTTATAGAAAGAGCCTGTTAAATACAGGCTCTTTCTATAAAACTACCCTCTCCAAAAACATTATCATATATCCACACCCTCCAAAATAATAAATTTGAATGAATGATATCCTTATTAGTAGTATCTAATTTTAATAATAATTTACCTGCACCTATTAATAACTAATCAAAATAATTTTGATTAGTTACTTTCATTATTTTAGCTTCTATATTATCGGCCACTTTATATATTGTTTCAATAGATAGATTATACAACTAAGCTTATTCTGTTAATGATTTAAAACTATCCTTAGCAAATTGATCACTATAAATTAGGATTAGTGTTTGTACTAGGTGTAATGTGAAGTATGCAGATAGATAACACATTTTTTATGTTGTTAAATAAATTTTTTGCAATTCTTAATGATAATTTATTATTTTGGAGGATTACTAATTGTTATAAAAATTTTTATTACACTATTAGCTAGTTTCATTTATTTAGCTTCATTTATAGCTTTTTTATTAAGTATATTCAAAATAGATGTGCCCATTTTTAATTTATATTTTTAAAATACAAAAAATAATTTTTTTTCAATGAAATAGATATTATTGATATTAAAATAATTACTTCAAAATTATAAAATATTAATTTTCATTTCAAAATTTTGATTTATTTTTGCAATTCATAAATTTTATAAAAAATAATAATGTTATGCGTTTAAAAGGTACTATTTGGTTTTTTGTAATCCTTTTTGTAGTGGCCTCTGTATTTTCTTTGTCATTCACTCTTTGTACTAGAAGGGTAGAAAACAAAGCTCAGGATTATGCTTATTCAGAAGAAACTTACAGATTAGCTGAAAAATTAGCTAATGGGGATTCCATCAAAAAAATGATGTTAGTAGATTCCATTGCTAGAGAACGTCAAAGTCAATATTTAGACTCAATGATGGATGTTAGCGTTTACAATTTGTTAGTAAAAAAATATACTTATGCTGATTGTAAACAAAAAGAGCTTCAGCTAGGTCTAGACCTTAAAGGTGGTATGAACCTTACTATTGAAGTCGATGATGCTGCTATCATTAAAGCTTTAGCAGCTAAAAAGAACGATCCCAAAATAGATCAAGCACTTAAAAATGCTCAGCAAAGAAGAATTGCTAGCAACACTTCTTTTGTAGATCTATTCGTAGATGAACTCAAAAAAATTGATCCTAATCAACCCTTAGTGTCTTATTTTTTATCTCGTGAAACAAGTGATATCTTAAATGTAAACTCTACTGATCAAGATGTAATTGATTATTTAAAAACTGAAATTAAGTCCGCTTTTGATAATACTTTTATAGTTATTCGTAAGCGTATTGATAAATTTGGTGTTACTCAACCAAATATACAAAAATTAGTTGGTCAAAGCCGTATATTAATTGAATTACCAGGTGTAGATAATCCTAATCGTGTTAGAAGTATTCTACAAACTACTGCTAAACTAGAATTTTGGGAGACATGGAACCTAACTGAAATAGCACCAAGATTAGAACAGGCTAATAAAAGATTAGCTCAAATATTAAAAACTTCTGATTCACTTAGTTTAATTGGTGATTCATTAGCTATTAATGATACAATTAAAGATAGTACCACATTAGCAAACCAAAGCACTGATACTAGTAAATTAGCACAACAATTAAAGTTGTTAGACAATAAACCTTTAGGTGATACTACAACTGCAAATGTTGAACTAGAAAAATTCAAAAAAGAGAATCCTTTATTTGCTTATTTGAATATTAATGTTAGAAGGGAAGGGAATCAACAATTCTATGGTGAAGGGCCACTAATAGGTTATGCTTATTCTAGAGATACTGCAAAAATTAATGAATATTTACGGCTGACACAAGATCTATTTAGAGATGTGAAATTCGTATGGAGTGCTAAACCTATAGCCGATACTAGAAATGTATATGAATTGGTAGCTTTAAAGGTAAATCCTTTAACTAATAAAGCTCCATTAGAAGGTGATGTCATCGTGAGTGCTCGTCAAGATGTAGATCAGTATGGCAATGTAATCGTGGATATGCAGATGAATTCTGAGGGTGCAAAGGTTTGGAAAGATTTAACTGCAAAAAACCTTGGACGTAGTATAGCTATAGTATTGGATAATTTAGTTTATTCATACCCTGTTGTACAATCTGAGATACCTAATGGTAGATCTCAAATTTCGGGTAATTTTACTGTTGAAGAGGCACAGGACTTGGCTACAGTACTTAATGCAGGTAAATTGCCTGCACCTGCACGTATTGTTGAAGAGAACGTTGTTGGCCCTTCTCTAGGTACTGAGGCTATTAATTCTAGTATGATTGCTTTTATAGTTGCTTTTGTATTAGTACTTATCTATATGATTGCTTTCTATGGTACAGCAGGGATAGGTGCTAGTATAGCATTAATAATTAATATGTTGATAATATTTGGCGTTTTAACATCTATAGGTGCTACTTTGACTCTATCTGGTATCGCTGGTATAGTTTTATCTCTTGGTATGGCTGTAGACGCAAATGTGATTATCAATGAACGTATTAAAGAAGAATTAAATGCTGGTAAAGGCTTGAGGATGGCTATAAAAGATGGTTATAAAAATTCTTATTCCGCTATCATAGATGGTAACGTAACTACTATAATTGCAGGTGTTATCTTATTAATATTCGGAATGGGACCAGTGCAGGGTTTCGCTACTACTTTAGTTATAGGTATTCTCACTTCTTTGTTTACTGCTATTTTTGCTACTAGACTTTTCATTGAAATACTTCTCGATAAAGGTAAAAATATTTCTTTCTATCATAAATTTTCTCAAAATTTCCTTGCAAATACTAAAATTGATTTTATTGGTAAATACAAAATTTTCTTTACTATTTCTGGTATACTACTTTTGACATTTATTATTTCACTTTCTACTAGAGGCTTACAATTCGGCATAGATTATACTGGTGGTCGTACTTATGTAGTTAGATTTGATCAGTCAGTTAAAGCTACTGATGTGCAATCAGCATTATTTGATGTATTAAAGGAAACTCCAGAAGTGAAAATTTATGGTAATAGTAATCAAGTACGTATCGTTACTAAATATTTATTAAATGATACTTCAAAAACTGCTGGCTTGAATGTAGAAAAAGCAATTTATGATGGTGTAAAAGGATTTTATAAAGGACCTATTTCTATTGAAGAATTTTCTACTGATAATCCTAATAAAGTTTTAGGTATTATGAGTTCTCAAAATGTAGGACCTGCAGTAGCTAGAGATATACAACGCTCCGCCATTATTTCTATTATTTTAGCTTTAATTGCTATGTTCATCTATATTTTTATTAGATTTAAAAAATGGCAATATGGTCTAGGAGCTACTGTGGCAGTATTCCACGATGCTTTTATGGTTATAGGTATCTTCAGTTTGTTTTATGGAATATTACCATTCAATTTGGAAATAGATCAAAATTTCTTAGCTGCTATTTTAACTTTAATTGGTTATTCTATTAATGATACTGTTGTAATTTTTGATAGAATACGTGAATATAATACCTTGTATCCTAAACGTTCATTAAAGCAAAATATGAATGATGCTATCAATTCTACTCTTCCTCGTACTGTTAATACCGCAGGTACTACATTAGTGGTATTACTTGCAATATTTATTTTGGGTAGTGAGGTTATTCAAGGCTTTACTTTTGCTATGATCATTGGTGTAATAGTTGGTACATATTCCTCAGTTTTCATCGCTTCTACTCTAGCTTGGCTGATTTTAGAAGGTAAAAAAACTAATAAAATAAAAGTTAAATAAGTTTTTTTTAAAAAATTTATTTTAATATTTTATTTAGAGAATTTGGATAATTAATAATATTATGAAAAATATTATATCTTGGGCTCTATATCAGGCTGATACTATATGGTTGGATCCTGATGCTAATTCTAGGAAAATTGAACTTGCTATACAAAGATCTATTAAATCAGATATTGATATTCTGGTTTGTCCCGAAGTTTGTACTACTGCATATGCTACTAAAAATCCGCAATATGCTCAAAGTATGAATAGTCCAATGATTAATAAATTAACATTTTTAGCTAATAATTATGATATTGCTATCTGTGGAAGCTTTATGATTAATGAAAATGATAAAATATATAATAGATTTCTGTTTTTTACTCCTGATGGCGTAATTCATAAATATGATAAAGCTCATCTATTCTCATTGGCAGAAGAAAACATCTATTTTACTAAAGGAAAAGAAATAGTAACTATCCCATATCTAGGATGGAATATTCGACCATATATATGCTATGATATTCGTTTTCCTGTTTTTAATAGGAATAGAATTAATAATAATAGTTTTGATTATGATGTATTAGTTTATGTATCTAATTGGCCTACTAAAAGATATAATCATTGGAAACATTTATTAATAGCTAGAGCTATAGAAAATCAAGCATATGTAATTGGTGTAAATCGTGTGGGTACTGATGTTAACGGATTCGAATATATGGGAGGTACTATGTGTATAGATCCTGCTGGAAATATTATTTTAGAAGGTACACAAGATGAAAATGTTTACATTGTAAAAACCAATTACGATAATTTACTTAAAATTCGACAAAAACTGCCATTTTCAAAAGATTGGGATGATTTTGAGATAAAATGATTTTATAAATTAATACAATGGATAGATTACAATTGGAAGAAATCATAAAGTGGTCATTAATAGAGGATATAGGCGAGGGAGACCACACTTCACTAGCTATATTAGATTCACAAGCAGTAGGCAATACATCTCTATATGTGAAAGAAACAGGAATTATAGCTGGTATTTCTTTTGCTAGGCAACTTATTCACTATTATGATCCTACCATTTCTATTAATCTTTTAAAAACTGATGGAGACGTCGTAGTCCCCGGAGATATTGTTTTTAATCTATATGGTAAACAGCAGTCTATTCTAGCAGTAGAAAGGGTGCTACTTAATTTTATGCAAAGAATGTCTGGTATAGCTACTACTACTCGCAAAATGGTAGATAAAATATCTCACACTAAAGCCAAACTTTTGGATACACGAAAAACTACACCACTATTGAGGGAATTAGAAAAAGAGGCTGTTAGATTAGGTGGTGGATATAATCATCGCTTTGGATTATATGATATGATTTTGATAAAAGATAATCATATAGACTTCGCTGGTGGAGTATCTCAAGCTATTAATAGAGTAGAAAAATATTTAATAGACAAAAATTTAAATATCCCTATCGAGGTAGAAGCTCGCAACATCGAAAACGTTAAAGAAATATTACAATTTGATTCAGTATTTCGTATAATGTTGGATAATTTCAATATAAATGATATCAGAACTGCTGTAACCATTGTAAATGGTAAAAAAGAAATAGAAATTAGTGGTGGTATAAATTTAAATAACATTAAAGATTATGCAGAGACAGGCGTAGATTATATTTCTAGTGGTTATATGACACACCATTATGCTAGTCTAGATCTTAGCCTTAAAGTTACCAAAACTAATTAATAATTCTATAAAATTCCAAAATTATTTATGAAATCTCATTGTGATATTTTATATACATCTCCATTATTTTTACTAGCACGATAGATATTTGTCAGTTCATTATAAGAATTTAGTAAAACTTTTTCAATATTTTTTGTTAAATATTTAGTATCTGCTTTAAAATCATTTACTAAGATTACAAAAGCAAAACTGTCCATAGAGTCGGGAATATCGAAATATCCTGCAAAGCCCCGTGTATAACGCAAATAACCACTTTTGGCTCTTAAATTATTTTCTAATGGAGTATTTTTTAAAAACTTTTTTAAGGTTCCATTGACACCAGCTATAGCTAAAGAATTGTTTAAATCATTATACCAGCTTTCGTTACGAGAAGCTATTAATGTAGTTAGCAATGCATCAGCTGTTAATAAATTTTTTCTACTAAGGCCACTACCATCATATATTTTAATCTCTGTAGTATCTGCTCCATATTTATAAAGCATTTTTTTAGCTAATGTCTCATAAGATTTGTATGAACCGTCACCATATTTTTTTGATATTGCCTTAGCTAAAGCCTCTGCTCCCACATTATAACTATTTCTAATTGTAAAAGCAATCACGCTATCTAATGGCATAGATTCATAATTTAATATTAAATATTTATTATCATAAATCACAGTGTCATTATATGTACTAATGAGATTACCTTTCACAAAGATTTCATTGCTAGAAAGTGATTGTTTGGTTTTCCAAGCAAAGCCATAAGCAGGATCTGGACTAGAAGCTTTCACGAACATAGTATCTCCATTCCCTTTGGGAATAGTACCAGAGAAAATATAAGATTTAGCTAATGGTTTGCCAATTACATTAGAATAATTACCATAATTTCTATTAGCTATTTTTATTTTGTTTTGATAAGTAACATGAGGAAACTCTGGAATAGTAAATAATATTTTAGCTGTTTTGCCGTAATAGGGCGTTAATTTATATCCTATTTTCCATACATTACCATTATATATCAATGATGAAGCTCCTGCACCATAATAATTGCCTAAATCTTCATTAGCATAAGTAGCAGGAACAATATCACTACCCCAATAGCTAGCATCTGCTATAATATTGCCTTGTATAGTATCTATACCCATTGTTTTTAAAATATAAACTAAAGAATCAAAAAATTTATTCTTTTCAGGAAAATCCTCGCCAATGAGCGGATCACCAGTGCCATATATATAAATATTACCATTCCAAATATTTTCAATTTGTTCACCACTCAGATAAGCAAAAGTATTAAATTTGTAATCATCACCAAGATAGTAATATGCAGAGACAGCAGTTATCAATTTATTAACAGAAGCTGGTATCAAAGGCTTAAAAGAATTGACTGATAATAAAGTTTCCTGTTTTTTTAAATTATACAACACAAACGAAAATGAATTTTCTTTTACTCGAGGATCATTGCGCAATGGAGATAATATTAATGAATTATCTAAAGATTGTGCGGATAAAACTAAAATATTTAAGCTAAATAATAATAAGATTATTTTTTTCATAATTATTCTTTTCTATTTATCTTTTTGATTACAAACTGGACCCACGGATCTTTTATAGGATTATTAAAATTAGGTTGAGCCCATGGCAATGGGAAATCTATATCTATAGGCTCACGATTGTACTCTGGGAATTGTGTAAACTCTAATAAACTAAGTGAAAAAGAAATTTTTGAATTGGGTAAATATATTCGTTTACTTTGCCCGAAAGTACCTTTTTTTGTACCACCTGGTGGTAACCCTACCAAAAAAGTGTTTGGTCTATGAGATAAAAGGTTAGCAGCTAGAGCAGCAGCAGATATACTTCCGCCATCAGTCAAAACATAGATATTGCCATCGAAATGTTTTTTATGTGGTTTAGTTGCTTTTCTCTCTTCATATAATACTGGACCATTATAGCCAGCTTTTAGCAACCTCATTTCTTTATTATTAATAGAATTCAAAGTTAAAAAGAAATTATACCATTCACGTTGAGTTTGACCGTTATTCAAAAGTATTTTATCTGTCCATTTACTAGGGTGGACTCTATAATTTTTGACAAAAATAAAAGGTTCAGTCATAAAATATTTCAAGAAATCCTCAGCTACTCTTACATATCCACCTAGGTTACCACGCAAATCAATGATTAAATTCTCAATTTTGTATTTCCTCAAATTAGATAAAACTATTGGCATTAGCTGTGAAGGTGTATTGTAAGAATTATTTAGAAAATCAGAAACATATAAATATGCAGTATTTATTTCTGGATAAATAGCAAACTTATAAGGATTATTTAAATCTTCTAGATAAGGAGAGAAAAAAGATTGTGAACTTTCTATATCACGCATAGAAATACCATCTATACTGTATTGGAAAGTATCATTTGACATTTCATTGAGTAATATGCAAGAATTAAAATTTTTCACTTGATAGACTATAGGAAAATAATAATAAAATAATAAAGAAGCATTATTGTCTTTTGTGGCCTTCAGTCCAATATCTGCATTACTTAAATCAGATAATGTATTGTAAATCTCTATAGCATCAATATCATTTATGGATAAAATACGAGTATTTACAAAAAATGAATCCCTAGCTATATCTTTTAATAAATAAATTTTACCATTATCAAAAGCTACTACTCCACCAAAAAATTTAGGAAAAATCTTTTGGTAAGCATAATAATCTAAATTTAACGTTAAATGCGAATCATCAATTTTAGAAAAAATAGTAACTAATCTAATAAAGAATTCATCAATGCTAATACTATCATCAATAGATAAAAAAATATTAGAAAAAGCATTTTTTAAATATATGGAGTCTGATACTTCATTAATATTAGGATGAGATTGAGTAAGATATTGGTATAAAGTTGATAAATCTGTATATGCCTCAAGTTTAGATAATTTTACATTATCATAATTTTGAGCTGATAAATTAAAATTTATTAAAATAAAAATAATAAAAATTATTCTAAAAAATATTTTCACTCTTTTTTTTGCAAATATAATAAAATACCATATTAATGAAGAACTAAATTCAAGTAATTTTCTCAAAATTACTTAATATTTCATCAATAGCCATATCAATATTATTTTTCTCTACTAGTACATACAAAATATCACCTGGTAGAATAACAGTTTGCCCAGAAGGTGCTATCACCTCATTATTTCTATTAATCATTGTTATAGTACTATTGGGAGGTAAATTAAGATCAGCTATAAGACATTCTCCACTATACAATTCATCATCAATAAAAATCTCTATTAACTCTACATCTGTATCATGCACAGTAACTAATTCCATAGAATTTAAAACATTTTTCCTTTTTTTAGTACCTAATTTTAATAGGTTAGCTATTTTATTCAAAGTTGATCCTTGCACTACAATAGATAAAATAACTGCGATAAAAATGATATTAAACATTTGATGGTTAGGATCTAATCCCGCAATTAAAGGATAAGTAGCTAAAACAATTGGCACAGTGCCTCTAATGCCACTCCAACTTATAAAAGTTTTTTTCTGTATAGATAATTTAGTAAAAGCAGTTAACAAAAACACTGAAACTGGACGAGCTACTAAAGTCAAAATTAAAAATAATCCTATACCATATAAATAAATCTCTGGAAATTTACTTGGTAAAGCTAAAAGCCCTAAGAGAACGTAAATAATAACGTTAGTAATAAAAGATAATGTATCTGTAAATGCAGCGATTCTATTATTATAGGGGAGCTTAGTGTTGCCTAATATTAAACCTGTAAAAAATACTGCCATCAAGCCATTAGCATTACATAATTCTGCTATACCAAAACTAAAAAATATGATTCCAATTATCAATAAGTGATAGTATCCAGCATCTAGATCTTTAATCTTCTTTATAATTATTTTACTTAAAACTCCTATTAAAATGCCAATTGCTATACCACCAATAAATAACCATAAAAAAATTAATATTGTAGAAAATGTATTAAAATTATATCCTTGGAATAATTGAATCAAAAAAGTAGTAAAAATAATTGCCATTGGATCATTAGTGGCAGATTCTAGCTTTATTAATGATGTTGTTTGCTTATCAATATTGCTACCTCTCAAAATAGAAAATATAGCTGAAGCATCTGTGGATGAGATAATAGCTGACAATAATAGTGAGTGTAAAAAATCCCATTTGAAAATTAAAGAAAATAATAATGCACAAATGACGCCTGTCAATAAAACACCAATACTAGATAATAATAGTGCAGGCTTCAAAATATTTTTTAAATCTTTAATTTTTGTTTCATAACCACCTGCGAACAGAATAAACATCAGAGCGATATCAGTTATTTGTTTTGTAAGCTCTGCATTATCAAAATATATAATACCTGTTACATCACTACCAAAAATAATACCAATAGCTAAAGCTATTAAAATAAGCGGTACATTCCAATGTTTAAAAAAAGATGCAATCAAAACGATCAAAGCTATAATTAATCCGATCAGAAGAAAAATAGATAAATGCATAATAAGAATATTAAATAAATTAATATTAAAGCATGGCAAATTTAATAAAAAAATGTTTTTTAAAAGGAACTGATTTATCATGTCATGAAATTGTTAGAAGTAGTATGATCGTGAGCGAATATATGTAACATTTTTATGTTATACTTTAAATATTTTATTATTTAAATAAAATTTATTAATTTTGTTGAAAATTTTATAATTATGAAAGATTTATTTGCGAACACCGATGAATACTTGGCTCTACCCAAGGATCATAAGCGTGATTTCCTTGATGAGCTATATCAATATCTCGTCAATAACAATGCTACTGCTGTAGATTACCAAAAAGTAAAAATTAAATCTACTGCAGCCATTTGTCCAGATTGTAGAAGCGAGAATGTTATAAAAGCGGGCAAAAGAAATGGTAGACAAGTTTACAAATGCAAAACCTGCGGTTATCAATTTCGTGAAACTGCTCGCACCTTTGTTTATCGCATGAGAAAATATCCATTAATGCTCGATTACATGAGATGTATGCTCGAGGGTAAAAGTTTGCGAGCTTGTGCTGATGAGGTGGGCATTTGTTTGAAAACAAGTTTTGAATGGCGACACAAAATATTAGCTGC
>JAHDSP010000405.1 GCA_018432645.1 Bacteroidales bacterium
CATTTATTATGGCATGTGCTTTTATGCCTCCTTTGCGTTTTCCATTATTGGGTTTTCGTCCAACACATTTTAAAATATCTTGAAAAAGACTGATGGTTGTACTATCAAATATCTCTATTTGCTTGTTTATCACATCTTTAATTCGGCTGTCCGAAAACAGATTGTCCAAAAAAATGAATACTTTTGCTCATAATGTATAGTATTGAGTCATTTAGACAAAAATACTATATATTAAAAAAATTTTTGAACTCCTTTTCTTAAAAATTTTTTATCGGACAACAATGAAATTAAATATTTTATTAAAAAAAATAAGCATTGATAGTAAAATTTTTTAATAGAAATAAAAAAAGAATTTCTTGGCTTTTTTAAGGGGTCCATTCCCATTTTTTGGTATCAGAATAATATATAAATGAATTATCAAAACCAATATTGAAGTAAACAATATATTTAACACTATCTATTTTCTCATAATAAGGACCTTCTCCCATTTCTTCTTCAATTCCCAATTCTGTGACATTATCAGGGAGTTCCCCATATCTTTGTCTATAACTCTCTATTTTTTCTATTAATTTATTTCCTTTATTTTTATATTCTGCAGTTTCATTGATTCGCATGTAAAATATTGTTACTGTAACTATAATTAGAACTGTTAAAATCCCTATTATTACCTTTTTCATAAAAAAAAATTTTATAAAGTAAAATTAATGAATATTTTTGAATAAATTTCTACTTAATTTACTTTTCTTTGTCAACCATACAAAGAAAAGTCTCAGCTGGGGAAATGATTTTATAATAATTCTTATTATTACAACTTTACAATTAATGAATTAAAGAATAATCTCTACTGGTTTTAACACTTCTATCTCAATTTCACTTATTCAAGTGAGAGTCATAATTATTAAAAACTAAGCAAAAATGAATAAAAATAGTAGAAAGATTAAATATTTCTTACAATAGCATTAGCATATGAATGCCATGATTTTTCTTTAGCAATTTTATCTATATTTGTTCTATCAATAGACTGCTTAATAATTTTGTTCATAGCTTCTGCCATAGAATGTATATCATGAGCATCTGCTAGATAGCCATTCACCCCATCAATAATAGTCTCGGGGAAATGTCCAACAGCAGTAGCTATTATTGGAATTCTAAAATTATATGCCATAGATTCTACGCCAGAGGGGGTAGCATATTCATAAAACAAAACAATAGCATCACTTGCCTGAAAATATTTATATACTTCTTCATTTGGCACATATTCTATTACAGATACTACTTTGTCTTGTATGCCTAACTCAGTTATCAACTCTAGTGGACGATAATTATCTTCACTTTCAGTATTTTTTCTAAAAATGCTTTGAGCAATATTAAAAATCCATTTTTTGACTCTTGTAGTCCATTTTTTCTTATCTAAAGTAGACCAAAAAGCTTCACCGACGATCAGTAAGGAGACATCATTTCGCTCTTTTGCTAATTCTGCAAAAGCCTTTATAGCATTATGTAAGCCTTTATACTTACGAATAAATCCAAAAAATAGAAATACATATTTTCGCAATCCTAGCTCATTTTTGAAAGCTTCTACATCAAAATTTTCATTAGGATTAAACATATCATAGATAGGATGATATAGATGCATCACTTGTGAATTTTTATTTTTAGGATCAAATTCAGAAACTAAATTAAGTTGTCTCTTGGGTAAAACATCACAAAGCTCATCGTAAGTTTTTTTAGAATGAACAATAAAATGAGGGACATGCTTGAGAGCAAATTTGGTAAAAAATTTATCTAATGAGCTGCTCTCTTTTTGCACCACAAAATGGAGATCAAAAATTATATTTATATTAGAATGTTTTTTTAACCAAGTAACAATATATTTCAGTGGTAATCCCTGCAGAGCAATAGACCATTGAAAAATAGCTACATCTGGATTAATGTCTTTAATAATTTTAGCAGTTTTTGTCCAACTAAAAGGATTATTGTAATTAGTCAGATAATGTACTTTGATATTAGTGTCTTTGATAGCATTGTATCTACTTTTTCTATCAATAAAATCGCGAGGTATGATACTGGGATATTGATTTGTCCATGAAACTATATGTACCTCTGAGTTGTCAAATTCGCTAAAAGCTTTTGCTAGAGATGTATTATAATTGGCAAGTCCTCCTTTAAATTGAGGACCAGGACCGAAACAAACTATCCGCATAAAAATTATTTATTTTGATTTAATTTATCTAATTGTGCTTTATAAACTCTATACATACCCTCTTCTAAACTAATTTTTGGACGCCAATCGAAGGTAGAAAATACTTTAGTCATATCGGCATAGCGAGAATGGACACCCATAGGTTTATCTATTAGTGGCTGAATAGTAGGTTTATAGCCAGCAAATTTACTAAATAAGTCTATTATCTCTAAAAATGATGTAAGTTTACCTGAACCAATATTCCATCCTGAGCCATCTTGCACATTATCCATTAAAACAAAAATAAAATCGATAATATCATCAATATGAATAAAATCTCGAGCTTGCTTGCCAGTGCCCCATACAACAAAAGGATTTTCTTTAGCAGCAGCACGAGCAGCTAATGCAGGTACTGGATAACTGAGATCTTGATCTTCGCCATAACCACTAAATGGTCTGATACAAACTACTTTGAGTCCATAATGTTTAGCAGCTATCTTTGCTAAAAATTCACCTGTAAGTTTTGACCAACCGTAGGTCATATCTGGCACACCAATACGTAATGAATCAAAATCTATATATTCTTCTTTGAGAGCTAGAGCAGTATCCTCAGTTTGTAAATCTACAGGATATGCAGCACTACTACTAGGATAGAGAAGTCTATCAGGCATATTACGTACTGCCCAATAAAATAGCTCAGCATCAATAGATAAATCTAATCCTACTTGTATAGGATCTCCATCTATTTTCATGCGTCCACCAACTATTGCTGCAAAATGGAATACATCTGAAAATTTATCAAAATCTAATTTATAAGTATCTTGAATATATCTGGGATTTTCACGAAAATTAAATAACAATTCTCTTAAATCACCTTTCCAGAAATAAACTCTTTTATCAGGATCTAAAACTTCTAAACCATTATAATCGGATGGATGGTAGTTTGTGAACCATTCCCTTGGATGAATGCCGATGCTTAAGTCATCAACCATAAAAATATGATCTGTAGTAGTGTTGTACAGCCTTTTAACCATATTTCTACCTACAAATCCACATGCACCAGTTACAAGATTTATTTTCATATTATTTTAATTTTTAGCAAATTTACTTTAATTTATTTAAAGGAAATTATAATTTTTTTAAATGTTAGAAAATTATAGTTAATTTTTCGGTTTATTATTAGAAAGAGTATATTGTTTTATGTTGTGTTTAGATTATAATGTTTTTTGATGGAGGTAGAAAAATTATATATAATGGTTGAAACGACTTGTTGTAAACAAGTCGTTTCAATGTTAAAATAATATTTTTATGAAATATATATGATTTTTGATTAAAAAATTTATATATTTGCAAAAAAATTTAAAAATATGGATAAAATATTTGAAGAGGAAATAGATGTCTTTGCCCTCACTAAAGAAGAAGCACGCAAGTATTACGACAATTTATATAATAAAATAAAAAATGAAGGCAAAGACATTGTCGATTATCAAGAGCAAAAAGCTATGGCTACAGGCATTCTTTGTCCAGACTGCAATAGCAGTCATGTAATCAAAAATGGTTTACAAAATGGAGTGCAAAACTACATGTGTAAAAATTGTAATAGACAATTCAGAGTAACCACTGGAACCTTCATGTATGGCATTCACCACAGAGATAAAATGCTCGAATATATCAAATGTATGTCTGCAGGGATGACTTTGAGAGAATGCGCCAAAAATGTTGGTATATGCTTGCAAACAAGTTTCTTTTGGAGACATAGAATTTTAAGTGCTCTGCAATCGTTTGAAGACAACGTTAATTTTTTTGGAATAGTAGAATTAGAGGAGCTATTAATGAATTATTCTGAGAAAGGTAAAAAGAAACGAGAAAAGAAAGAGATAAAAAAGTTAAAGAAAAAGAAACCAACCAAAGTAGCAGTTTTGGCAGCTACAGATAGAAGT
Organism: Bacteroidales bacterium; assembly: GCA_018432645.1. Taxonomy (GTDB): domain Bacteria; phylum Bacteroidota; class Bacteroidia; order Bacteroidales; family DTU049; genus DTU049. The sequence goes on from JAHDSP010000405.1 coordinate 4,123, forward strand.
GGAAATATACTATTCAAAAAATTAGAAGATGATAGAGTACAAGCAGAGCACATTTCTGATTTTTTAAAATTACGAATATCGAAGGATTCAGTGGTATGCGGCAGTAATAATAAAGCTTTTAAGACTGTAAATGCAGAACACATCAAACATAAAGAAATAACTGACAAAAATAAGATGAAGCAAGGTATATATGGTGTATCAACTGTTCATAAGAAGATAGCAGCTTTTGTTGGATGGATATATTATAAGTTTCGAGGAGTGGCGACAAAATATTTAATAAACTACATAATGTGGTTTGTTATTAAGGGGAAGTATTTAGCGAATAAGATTATAGAAGACACGGGGAGGTTGCTAAATTTAGCGGCGTCGGATAGGCGGGCGTGGGAGCGGTACAGTGATTTGATGTCAAAAACATATTTATTCTATAACATTTAAATAATTTCTTACTATACCCTTTTATAAAATTTTGAAAAAATTTTATAAAATTATTTATCTCAACCCCTTCTTCTTTTTTTTAAATTATTTTCATTACTCTTTTTGTAATTTTACAAAAAAATGACTTTAGCTGAAGCTAAGAAAATTTTGAATGATATCATCCCTAGATATTACTATTCTGATTCTGCAGAACCTTTAGTAAGAGATTTATTAATGTATATTCTAGATATAAACAAAATAGAATATTTATGCTTAGCTTCTAATTATATTTTAACTAAAGATGAATTATTAAAATTTGAAGATGTAATCAAACAATTGAATGCTGAAAAACCTATACAATATATTTTAGGCGAAGTAGATTTTTTAGATTTTAAATTTCAAGTAAACGAAAATGTTCTAATTCCTAGACCTGAAACAGAACAACTTGTATTATTTGCAAAAGAAATTTTAGATTCGAATGGTTATGTTCCTAATACAATTGTAGATATCGGAACTGGTAGTGGATGTATAGCTATAGCTATGAAAAAATTGTTTCCCAAAACTAATGTTTTCGGTATTGATATATCAAAAGCTGCTATTGATTTAGCACAAAATAATGCTCATAAATATGAATTGAATGTGGAGTTTTATCAATTGGATATTTTAAAAGAAGATTTTAATTTGTTTAATTATGATGTACTCATTGGTAATCCTCCCTATGTTTTGGAATATGAAAAAAATGAAATGAATGATAATGTAACTAGGTGGGAACCTCATTTAGCACTTTTTGTGCCTAATGATGATCCTATAATTTTTTATAAAAAGGTAATTAATAATTTTTTTAAAAATAGAATGTCAAAATTTGCTTTTTTTGAGATTAATCCATTGAGTTATAATTTATTAGTTGATTTTTTAAATAGTTTTTCATTACTATCATATTCTTTTTTTAAAGATTACAATGAAAAAAATAGATATTTAGTTATAAAAAAATAAAGGGGGTCCATTTTGCGACCCCCCTTTACTTCCTGCCATTTGAATGCTATTTTATTACTTAATTTTAATTTCTTTACCTTTCTTTTCGATTCTTTCTTTCATTTTAGGTAAATTGAGATACAAGATACCATCTTTATATTCAGCTTCTATTTTTTCTTTATCGATATAATCTGGTACTATAAAGCTTCTGCTAAAGCTTTGATAGTTAAATTCTCTACGTCTGTAGCGTTTGTCTTTTTCTTCTTTTTCCTCTGACTTTTCAGTGTAGATAGTTAAAACATCATTGTCTAGAGATACTTTGAAATCATCTTTACTAAAGCCAGGAGCAGCTACTTCGATTTGAAATTTATTCTCATCTTCGCTTACATTGACAGCAGGTGCATTAAATTGCTCAGGCATATAAAAGAAATCTTTCAAAAAATCATCTCCAAAAAATTCATCAATGATTCTTGGCAGGAAGTTTTCACCTCTGGATGCAGGTAATAATGCCATAGTTTTTCCCTCCTTTCTTTTTTTAATTTCTATTTTTAATATCTATTTATTCAAAATCAATTTTTATACCAATGGATTTTTTATTAGTTATAATTTATTGATTTACTATGATTTATGTTCTAATTTTAAAATTAATTATTGTCAAAATGACATTAATATTTGTTTGTTCTTAAAATATTATGCTAATTTGACATAATAAAATTATTTAATACATATGTATTGCGGATATTATAAACAATGAGATATAATCAATATAAAGGCAACTTTTATAATTTATTATTTTTTAATAACTCATCAATATTTAGTTGCCAATTATCAAAATTGCCACTACTCATCAGGAGTATCACAGCTGGAAACTTAATATTTTTACTAATGTAATTTTGAATTTCATTAATATTTGTAGTTACAAACAAATTAGGATGATCAAAAGCTACCATTACCTGATCAGTAGATAAATCTGGCAATTGTTTTAAATTAATGGCGTGTTTACTATAAAAAACTATTGGAAGATCAGCATTTACTAGTGAATTTCGATATTGAGGAATAAAATTTTTATTTAAACTGGAATAAGTATGTAATTCAAAAACTGATATAAGTTGTCTATCTGGATAACGTTCTTTGACGGCATTTATTGTGGCTTTTACCTTTGATGGTGCATGAGCGAAATCTTTATAAACGATTAATTTGTCATTTTCAAAATATTTTTCTAATCTTTTTTCGGCAGATTTATAGCTCATCATAGCTTTGCAGAAAGATTTAGTGTCTATTCCTAGATACTCACAAACGCAGTGAGCGGCTGCGATATTTTGCATATTATGTTTCCCAAAAATTTGCAAAGGGAATAATTCTCCTAAATAATTTAAATAAAAAATACCATTATCTACGACATATGGAAATGTGGAATAATATTGAGGAGAAACATTCAAATTAGTATTGTCTAAAATGCTATGTACATTAGGTTCATCTGCGGCAAATAATGCACCATCTGCAGGAATAATTTCAGCAAATTTTTTAAATTGTTCTAAATATATATCTAAGGTAGGAAAAACATTAGCATGATCCCAATCTATGCCATTTATTATGCCTATATTTGGTTTATAAATTAAAAATTTGGGGATAGCAAGCTCTGCACTAGCCAAATATTCATCACCTTCGATAATGATGAAAGGTGCATCATTGCTTAATTTTACATTATATTCAAAGCCATTCACTTTAGACCCTACTAAATAGTCAAAAGACATATTTAAGTAATTGCATACATGCATTATCATTCCAGTAACAGAGGTTTTGCCATGACTACCGCCAATGACTATTCTTAGTTTATTTTTAGAATGTTCATAAATAAATTCTGGCAATGATAAAATTTTGATGCCAAGTTCTTTTGCTTTATGCAATTCAGGATTATCTGCTTTAGCATGCATCCCTGAGATAATCAAATCAATATCTGGTGAAATATGTTCTGACAAAAAACCAATATTCTGAGGTAATAAATTATATTTTTTTAAGTTATCTTTTGCGGGATTAAAAATTTCATCATCAGAGCCACTAACGATATGTCCTGCTTGTTGTAGAGCAATTGCCAATTGATGCATTACTGCACCACCTATAGCTATTATATGTATTTTCATAAATCATCAATTTTTTTATACTAATATTTAAGAATCTAATTTCACTTTTAAATAATTTAGATAAGATTTTACTAGATCAAGCGGGTACAATTGATAGCTTTTATTAGCTAATTCTAGAGATTTATCCAATTGTCCCAGAAATTCGTAAATAATAGCCAAATTGTAAATAGCTTTTGCTAGTATTATTTTATCATTATCATTATCAATATCGATATCAATATCAATATATTTTTCGTAAATTGCTTTAGCATTATCTATATCTTCGATTTTGAGTAATTTAAAAGCTTTTTTAAAATCTTTATTTGTATTAGCATATATGCCTCTCACCGTTGTCATTTGTGGTGGAGAAAGTTGCTTAATGACACTTCGTGCAAATGATTGTCCCCAATCTACTGTGAAGTCTTGAGTTTTGAAAATATTTTTCAATGCTTCAGCTTTAGTGTTACCAGTAGCATTAAAAATAGGCTCTTGCGAAAAATCAAAATGTCGAACTAATCCATTTCTATCATAAATACGCATAATAGCTCTGAAAACTCCTTTTCGCGAAGCATAATAAATAGTAGTGCCACCATAATCTAGAGAAGTTTCTTGCCTATTTTCCTGGATATTATCATCAAAAAAAGCTTTAAAATAATCTAGGGTGATTAACCAACAAGAATTATTGTTTTTCAAAATATATTGAGCACTATCAGCACTCAATGTATCATCCAGATTATTAATATTAGCAATGGGCAATTCTATTAACTCTACATCAAAATTTAATTTTTTTAAAGTATCCAGTAAAAAATTAATTGTAGATATAGACCCCTGTCTCTCTAATCCTCTGAAAAGGTAGTCTAATGACTCAGACTGCTCTAGATCTTTGTCTTTTGTAATCCTATTAGCTATAAGAAATTTTTTTGTGGTACAATTATCATCAGATAAATAAAATTGTGAAGAACGCTCCCATTTATAGTATTTCACTTCTGTACATGACAATAAAAAAACAAATGCAAAGAAAATAAAGTATTTGAATTTCATTTTTATAAGTTATTTCGTTCAAAATTAGAAAAATAATTAAATATATCTATGTGTAAAATTAAATATAAATTAAGCAAAAAAACAGATTACAAATAAATTTTATTTTTACAAAAATACATAATTTTATATCAATTATATTGCCTTTTATTCCTATTATTTGGCTGAAATATAGTCTTATGATAATTTTTTTATTAAGTTGATTAGTTTAATGTTTTTAAAATCTAACTATTACTACTATATTTATCATTTGTAAAGATTATTATAGATACTTAATATAATTTTGCAAAAATCAATATTATGAAAAAAGTTGTAATTATAGGTGGAGTAGCAGGTGGAGCCTCTACGGCAGCTAGATTGAGAAGATTAGATGAAAATGTAGAAATTAAAATTTTCGAACGTGGTAAATATATTTCGTATGCTAATTGCGGATTACCATATTATGTAGGAAATATTATTAAAGAAAGGAATTCATTGCTTGTGCAGACAACTCAAAAAATGAAAAAAAGATTTAATCTTGATATTTATACTTTGCATGAAGTCATTAAAATAGATAGAGCAAATAAATCATTATTAATTAAAAATTTAAAAACTAATGAAATTTTTCAAGAAACTTATGATATTTTAGTTTTATCTAGTGGAGCAGAACCTATTAAGCCGCCAATAAAAGGAATAGACACTGCTGATAATGTTTTTAACCTACGTGATATTCCTGATGCAGATAAAATAAAAAATTTCATAGAAACTAAAAATCCTAAAAATGCTGTAGTCATTGGTGGTGGATTTATTGGTATAGAGATAGCAGATAATTTGCTTGCTAGAGGTCTAAAAGTTACACTTGTAGAAAAGGCAGACCAGATTTTAGTGCAGTTAGATAAAGAGATGGCTAATATTTTGCATAAACATATAATAGACAAAGGAGTAGAATTAATCTTATCTGATAGTGTAGAAGAATTTAAAAATAATGGAACTAAATTAGTGCTTAGTAGCGGCAAGCAAATAGATTCAGAACTTACAATTTTATCTATTGGCGTTAAACCAGAAAGTAATTTAGCTAAAGATGCTGGATTAGACATAGGTATCACAGGAGGAGTACAAGTAAACGAATATTTACAAACTTCAGATGAAAGCATTTATGCTATCGGTGATGTGATAGAAGTGAGAGATTTCATAACTGGATTGCCTACATTAAAGCCATTAGCTGGTCCGGCAAATAAACAAGGCAGAATAGTAGCTAATAATATTTGTGGGAAAAATGAAAAATACTTGGGTACTATAGGCACCTCAGTAGTTAAGGTCTTTGATATGACAGCAGCCTCAATAGGTAATAATGAAAAGATGTTAAAAAAAGCAGGTATTCCTTATGAAACTGTACATATTGCACCACCTTCTCACGCTACTTATTATCCTGGAGCAACCACTATGTTTATGAAATTAATTTTTGATAAAAATAATGGTAAAATATACGGTGCTCAAGCCATAGGATATGATGGAGTAGACAAAAGAATAGATGTGCTATCGACAGCTATTATGGGAGGTATGACTGTGATGGATTTGCAATATTTGGAATTAGCTTATGCACCGCCTTTCTCATCTGCTAAAGATCCTGTAAATATGCTTGGTTATGTAGCTACTAATGTGATAGATGGTGATTTAGAAATAATTCATTGTGATGAATTTATTAATTTGAAAAAGGATAATGCAGTTATAGTAGATGTATGTGAACCTATAGAAAGAGAAAAAGGCTACATAGATTGCTCTATAAATATCCCTCTTAATGATTTAAGAAATAGATTAGATGAGCTACCTAAAGATAAAATGATTTATGTCTATTGCCAACAAGGCTTGAGATCTTATATAGCTTATAGAATTTTGAAACAAAATGGTTTTAACGTTAAAAGTATTGATGGTGGATATAGGTTTTATCTAAATTACATTTAATGAAATTTTTCAAATTTTTTAAAACTTTTATTTTATTGTTAAATATTTGGACAGTTATATACTAACCACAGAGTTCTCAAAGTATGCAAAAAGAATGCAGAGAAAGATTAATCTTTTCAGGGCTAAAGCATACATCTTTTTTTATGGGAATAGTAGCGGGTATATAGGAAATAGGAGTGAGTATATAGTAGATAGTAAATAAGTATATAGTAGAATATAGTTAGTATATAGTAAATAATATTGAGTAATGATAAAGCCCATACATTATTGTCTAAACTATGATTTTGGGGATTAATGGATTTTTTTTTGAATTTATATTTTGTGCAAATTTGTGTGCATTTGTGGACTAACTTTAAACTATTATCTTGCTAAATTCCTTATTCCATCACTAACCATTAATTATTAATCATTAACCACTAATCATCAGAAAATTAAAATACTGATACTCAACTAGTTATTAATGTTTTTTGTTTATAGTCTAGTGTTAATTAAATATTTTTTTAAATTTAATAAATAGTAGTATATTTGCATACTGTAATTTTATTTTTATTATGGCTGAAAATAACAACAAAAAATATGTAGAGCTCATCTGGCATCAAAAATACGATAAAATAGATCTTGGAAGCAAAATGCCAATAGAAAAGCCAAATCTTGTGCTTCAGAAAGTTGAGACTATAAACGAACCGCGAATTAAGGCTGACAAAACTGCCTGGGTTTTTCCTGAAGATGAATGGCCAAAGGATTATCCGAAGGATTGGAAGAACATGCTCATCTGGGGCGATAACAAACTCGTGATGTCATCGCTCATAAAGCAAGGCTGGGCAGGTAAAATTAATCTCATTTACATAGACCCACCGTTTTTCACAGGCTCTGACTTTACAATAAGAACAAAACTCGGAGATGAGCAGATAGAAAAAGAACCTTCGATCATTGAAGAGCGTGCTTATAATGATACATGGAGCGGTGGGATTGCCTCGTATCTCAAATATATGTATGAGCGCTTAGTTTTGATGCGAGATTTGCTGGCTGAGAATGGCTCTATTTATGTGCACCTGGACTGGCATGTAGGTCATTACGTGAAAGTAATGATGGATGAGATTTTTGGGTATGAGAATTTTAGAAATGAGATTGTATGGTGCTATGCACAAGGTGGACGTCCCAAAGATTATTTTCCAAATAAGCACGATGTAATATTTCTATATTCCAAATCAGCCAACCCTAATTTTAACAAGGATATGATTAAGATCCCTTACGATTTATATTCTGAAAAATCTTCTTCTTCATTCACAAAAGTTGATGAGAATGGGCGAAGATACAAAGAAATATACGGCAGTGATAAAAAGAGTAAATATAAGTACTATATGGATGAAGGTAAAATACCTTTTGATTGGTGGACAGACATACCAAAAATGACTGGAAGAACTGCTGCATCTTTAGAATCAGAATATTTATTTTTCGATACTCAAAAACCCGAAGCCCTATTAAAACGCATCATCCTCGCCTCTTCCAACCCAGGCGACATCGTCGCTGACTTCTTCTGTGGCTCAGGCACAACCTTAGCAGTCGCAGAGAAACTTGGCAGACGCTGGATAGGTTCTGATTTATCCAAATTTGCTATACAGGTTACAAGAAAGAGGCTTTTAGATATTTACAACTCAAAAGATTTGCAAGTAAATGAATAAACTTTTTAAATTTTTGAAAAACTTTATTTTAAGACGGTTTTATCCGACTTACAGATATTACTCCTTATCTAAGTCGGAAATTTCCACCTTAAATTTTTATTTAAATTTTAATAAGGAGTTAGACAACTTATGAGTGAAAAAGTAGGAAGATTTGTTTTACAACCTCAAGGATATAAGGCATTCATTCCTGAGCCTTTACCCTCTAGATCTCCAATAAAATTTGATGATGAATTATTAAATCTACTTTCTGAGGCAGATAGAGCCCTTGCAAGACTTGATGGAATCGCTACTGTTTTACCTAATCCTGACCTTTTTATTGCAATGTATGTGAAAAAGGAAGCCATTTTAAGTTCACAGATTGAAGGCACGCAAGCATCTTTAGAAGGTGTTCTTGAGTTTGAAGCCAATTTAGTTCCTAAGGAAAATATATACGATATAAAAGAAGTTATAAACTATGTGAAAGCACTAGATTATGGCATTGAGCGGTTGAAAACACTACCGATGTCTTTGAGGTTGATTAAAGAAGTTCATAAAATTCTGATGGAAAACACAAGAGGGGCAACAAAAAATCCTGGCGAATTTCGGACGACTCAAAACTGGATTGGTCCAGCAGGAGCAGGTTTATCAGAAGCTATTTTTGTTCCTCCTCCTCCAAATATGGTCATAAATTTAATGGGTGATCTGGAAAACTTTATTCACCAAAAAGATAATATTCCACCTTTAATTAAGATATCCCTAATACATTATCAGTTTGAAACTATTCATCCGTTTTTAGATGGAAACGGCAGAATGGGAAGGCTCTTGATAACTTTTTATCTTTACTGGAAACAATTATTGTCTAAACCACTTTTGTATTTAAGTTTTTATCTTAAAAAAAATAGAGAAGCATATTATGACTTGTTAATGAAAATTCGCAAGGAAAGTTCATGGGGAGAATGGATAAAATTTTTCCTCAAGGGAGTATATGAGACATCACAAGAATCAGCAAATACAGCAGGAGAAATTATTAAACTTAAAGATAAAATTATTTATAAGCTTTATGAAAATTCTGTTTCAAGCATCTATGCTGTAAAACTTTTGGAAATTCTTTTTGATAAACCCTTGGTTGAAGTAAAGGATGTTGTATCCAAATTAAAAATTCATAAAGATACCGCCAATGAACTAATCAAAAGTTTTGAGAAGATAGGAATCTTACATGAAATAACAGGTAAACAAAGATATAGGAAATATATTTTTAAAGATTATGTTAATATTATAAAAAGAGGAACAGAATTATGAGCGATAAAAAATATGAAAAGCCAGCCAGACCATTTGAACTCTGGAATATAGGAAACTATGAAACAACTTATTGGCAAGAGAAAGAGGAGGAATATCTTGCTTTTATGCTTAAGCTCTATCAGGCCCAACCTTTAACAGGTTTTAGATACTTGCATGGCAGAAAAGGAGATAGAGCAGTTCATATTGGTCCTTTGAATGCTCCTGTTACAAGGGAAGAGGTTGAAAAAGTGGTTGTTGAGTGTAGAGCTAACAATTTCAATAAAGCCGATGTCTTGGGATGGGAATGGAGTTATGAAATTAATGAGCTTGCTAAAGCATCTGCCAAAAATGACGGTGTTGATTTGAAACTTGTCCAAATACCATCTGTGAATGAGATAAAATCTTCACTTGTCGGCTTTGATATACAGTTATTGAAAGTTCCAGACCAAGTGGTAGAAAAAGAGTTAAAATATCATCATAAATTAGCCAAAAAAATTGGTTCTATAAAAATATAATTAAATTTGCATTTAAACCTATATAATAAAAAAATAGGGAATTAGATAAAAAACATGGCTGAAAACAAAAAATATGTAGAGCTCATCTGGCATCAAAAATACGATAAAATAGATCTTGGAAAGAAAATACCAATAGAAAAGCCAAATCTGCCGCTTCAGACCGTTGAGACGGTGAATAAGCCAAGTAAAAAGGTAAAATTGTTTGAACATTTTATAGAAGATTTAAGGAGGATGTTATAAAATGAATGAAGAAGCAAAAGAATTAAATGAACTCGAATTTGAGCAACCATTAGAAGAAGAAATTGAGAGTATAGAAGTCTCTCCAACAAAGAGAAGAGTATACACAGAGCAAGGAGACCCCGAGATAGAATCTCTCTATGGAAAATACAAAAGAGGAAAATTAGTAATACAGCCTGATTTTCAAAGACACTTTGTATGGGATGCAAAAAAATCGAGCAGACTAATAGAATCAGCACTTTTGGATATACCACTTCCTGTAATTTATCTCTCTGAAGAGAAAGATGGAAAAGAATATGTAATTGATGGACAACAAAGATTAACCGCTTTTTTCTCATTTATAGATGGACAATTTCCAGACGGAATAGATTTTAAGTTGACCGGGTTGAAAGTATTTACAGAACTTAACAGAAAATCGTTTAAAGAGATAGATGAAGAGCTACAAGACAAAATAAGGTACTGTAAGATCCGCACTATAACTTTTCGGAGAGAGTCAGAGGCGGATTTAAAATTTGAAATATTTGAAAGACTAAATACAGGGGCAGTATCTTTAAACGATCAAGAATTGAGAAATTGCATCTATAGGGGACCATACAACGAATTACTAAAAAAACTTTCTAAAAATAAAGATTTTATGGACTTATTAGGACTTAAAAAGCCTGACGAGAGGATGAGAGATATAGAACTTGTTCTTAGGTTTGCAGCATTTTATCATTTTACCTATTTGAAATATACACCACCTATGAGGAAGTTTCTTAACAAAGATATGGAGAAATATCAAGATATATCTGAAGTGGACGCCATTGAATTAGAAAACGCCTTTAAAAATGCGGTTACTATAATAAAATCCTTGTTAGGCAATCACGCATTTAAAAGATTTTATAAAGGTGATGAAAAGAATCGAGACGGATATTGGGAACCCAAAAAATTCAATGCATCTTTATATGACATTCTGATGTATTCTTTTGCGAGAGAAGACAAAAACAAAGTTTATCAAAACCTTGATTCAATTCGTGAAGCGTTAATATATCTAATGACCAATGATCAGGATTTTATAGATGCAATTGAACTCTCCACAAGTAGTGTTCAAGCAGTAACAAAACGATTTGATAAGTGGCGACTAACTCTTCAAGACATAATTGGTATTGCAAAAAAAGAACCTCGTTGTTTTTCTTTGAAGTTAAAGGAAGAACTTTATAAAAATGATTCTACCTGTGCGATTTGCGGTCAGAAAATTCAAGATATAGATGATTCTGCAATTGATCATATCGAGCAATACTGGGCTGGTGGTAAGACTATACTTGAAAATGCAAGATTAACTCACAGGTATTGCAATTGGGCAAGACAAAGGAAGGATTGATATGGCGACAAACAGGCAGATAACACAGCATATACGCTTCGGGCTTACGCCCTTTTCATTTGGGACATTGTTCCCTTCAGTTGCAAGGTCATATATGCTAGGAACGTTATACGACATAACACTTTAAGGAGAAAAGAAAATGAAAATTCCCAAAAATAAAGCACTTGAGTTAATAGATGAGAAGATATCACAATTTGAGAAGGTCCTCGACAATGCTACTTACAATAACCGTTATGGTGAAGATTACAAATTGGCATACTATGGCACGGAAACTTTGTTGACTGAATTGTTCTCAAAAGAAGAGGCAATGAACTTCCGAAGTAGTGTAAGTTCAAGGTTTGCTTTCATTGGAGGGAAGATAGATTATGCTAAAGAATTAAAAGATTATAAAGATCATGTTAATAAATGTATAGTCCAATTGAAGGTATACAGAGAAAGAATCCAGAATTTTTGGGGAACTGGTGAATTAGATACAGCAACAAAATCAACAATTGTTCCGTTTGTTTCTATGAGTTTTGATGAAACAGACCAAGACATTAATCAGTATGTTACGGGTATTCTCAAGGCTTTACAGATCAATTTTGAAACTGGAGAACGATATTCCAAAGATAGTATTCCACAAAAAGTACAAAGCAGAATTCTTAATTCCGACATTTTTATTATTATTTTTATCAGGAGAGATAAGATAGAGAGTGGTGGATATACAACTCCATCATGGCTACTTAAGGAACTTGGTATTGCCAAAGGAGCTCGAAAAGATGTAATTGCTTGGGTTGAGGAAGGTATAAAAGATATCGCTGGATTGAACTATGAAAAGGAAGTCATTTACTATGAGCGAAACAATGTCAAAAAAATAAAAAAGGCAACAATTAAATTTCTTGAAGCTTTGAAGGAGCATAACTTAATATGAATGTGCCGCGTCACATAACACAGCATATACTCTACAGGCTCACGCCCTTGCCCTTTGGGACATTGCTCCCTTCGGTGTCGCAACGTCGTATATGTTGGAAACGTTATAAGACTTTACCGCCACACCAAAAAACGAAACAGGAGCCTTATTCCCTTGGATTATTGTTGATTTTTCACTGAAAGAAGCTATTGAAATGAATATTGTGAAATTACCGCTAAAAGGGATAGTAAAAGGTGCTGAAGAAATCCCATCTGATAAAGCAGATAAGAGGTATGGGGCTTGGATTGATGCAGGAATAAGAAGATGGAGGGAATACAAAGACAAACTGAAACCCTTATCTAAAAAGCCTATATTGTTTTTTCAATGTCCAGAAAACAAAGAAGCAGATGAGATATTTGAATATGTCAACTCAATTCCCGACTTGAAGGGTAAGGTTCTCCTGATCCATACAGACAGCACTGGTGAGGTAAAAAAAGCAGATTTACCCAAAGCGAGAGAGTTTGCTAAAACTATTGATGACTCAGACCCCGAGAAAAATCCTTACGAAGCAATAGTAAGCACACTGATGTTAAACGAGGGCTGGGATGTCAGAAATGTGAATGTAATTGTTGGGCTTCGGTCTTACACCTCTAATAGGAAGATACTTCCTGAACAGGTCTTAGGTAGAGGTTTAAGAAAAATGTTCCCTGATGAAGATGCAAATGTTAAGAAGTCCATAAATATCCTTGAGGTTATCGGACCTCCTGGCTTGGTAGATATTATTACGGAGTTAGAAGCCCAAGAAGGTATTAAATTTGAAGAATTTGACACGGCGAAGCCGATTAATTTAAGCACCGTATCTGTGGATGAAAATAAACTGGATAAAGATATTGAGATTCCGATTCTCTCTCCGAGAATTTTCATAAGAAATTTTCAGATAGATGCAGATGAAATTGATAAATTACCATCACTAGCAATACCATTAGAAAACAAAATCTTAGAAATGGAATATGTAGCAATAGATATGCTAAAAGGAGTGGAAGTTTTAAAAAGAAAATGGAATTTGCCTGTACCTCAGAACTCAAAAAGTGTTATTGCATATTACACTGATCAAATACTTAAACAATTAAAAATAAGTGGAGCATTTGATAATTTCTATCCTCTTGTGAAAAAATATGTCATAGAAAAACTATTCGATGAGAAAGTTGACCTTGATAAAGATCAAAGAGTTCTCTATAAACTAAGTTCTCCAGAAGTTCAGGAGCAATTAATAAAATTATTTGTAGATGCATTTAGAGACATGAGTTTCGTTGAAAGAAAGCCAAAAAGAGTAGATTTTATCAAACTCTCAGACGTAAAACCTTTTGTTTGGTCTAAATTGCTTTATCCAGCTAATAGATGTATCTTTGACAATGTTCCTTGCGATAATGATTTTGAATTAGCTTTTACAAAATTTTTAGATAACGCAAAAGATGTAAAGGCATTCGCTAAAATTATTCCAAAGATAGGTTTCTATGTTGAGTATAGAGATTCACATGGGGACATGAGGCTGTATTACCCCGACTTCGTCATATTAACAGATAAGAACGAGCATTTGATAGTTGAAACAAAAGGCAGAGAAGATGTAGATGTTGCATATAAAGATAAACGAATAAAATTGTGGTGTAAAGATGCTTCCAAATTAACTAAAAGCAAATGGTCTTACAAACGGATAAACCAAGAAGATTTTGAGAAATATAGATTTAGAAGCGTAAATGAGTTGATTTCAACCTTTAAAAACTATGGATAATCTCTATGCTAAAAATAGTGTCAATATGAAGAAAGAGTTGAAGAGGCATTCATCAAGAAACTATACACCCGCGACTATGTGGAAGCCTTTGGCTTCTTTGACACATTGCACTCATTCACCCAAATTGCCTTTTGTAAAACTTCTTTTATCCGCACAATATTTGTTACAATTCCGCCAGAAGTTAGCAAACTGGATATTTTATAAAGATTAAAGATAATTTGTTAATTATGAACACAGAAAATATAAAAAAAATTGTTGAAAATGTTGAAGGATGGTTTTCTGAGAGAGAGGGAGAACTAGTTTACAATTTTGCAAAAAATTGCCGAGGGGAAGGAGTAATTGTCGAAATTGGTTCTTGGAAAGGAAAATCAACAATTTGGTTAGGTAAAGGTTCAAAAGATGGAAATAAAATACAAATTTATGCAATTGATCCACATACAGGATCCTCAGAACATCAACAAGAAAATAAAAAAATTTGGACATTTGAAGAATTTAAGGAAAATATTAAAAATGCAAAAGTTGATGATGTAATTGTCCCACTTATTAAAACCTCTGAAGACGCAGCAAAGAATTTTGACAAACCAATTGAATTTATTTTTATTGATGGAGCACATGAATATGAATTTGTTAAATTAGATTTTGATTTATGGTTCCCTAAAGTTGTGAATGGTGGAATAATAGCTTTTCACGACACCATATTTTGGAGCGGTCCGAGAAAAGTTGTGAG
>JAHDSP010000565.1 GCA_018432645.1 Bacteroidales bacterium
ATTAAAAGATTATATATTTTATTACCTTTTATTGCAAAAAATGGAATTTCAATTCCTTATGGTGCGATTAAAAGCCTGCTTTAAAATAATCTTTTAATCTTAAATAAAAACTATTTCAATTCCTTATGGTGCGATTAAAAGGTGGTGTAACTGATATAAACATTACACAAGACAAGATATTTCAATTCCTTATGGTGCGATTAAAAGAAGATTATTCCCCTGCACCGTCTTCTGCGATGCAGTTATTTCAATTCCTTATGGTGCGATTAAAAGTATCGGCGATACAACACACTATATAGGTGAAGAATCATTTCAATTCCTTATGGTGCGATTAAAAGACATTATATTTGTAAAAAAAATTATGGCTACTGAAAAAATTTCAATTCCTTATGGTGCGATTAAAAGTTGGACAGCAATAAACAACGAAACTTTGATAGATAACATTTCAATTCCTTATGGTGCGATTAAAAGAAAAAATATATCATTTTGTCTAAATACATATAAAAATATTTCAATTCCTTATGGTGCGATTAAAAGCCTTAATATTGGCTATAAATTCTCAGTGGTTTTATAATTTCAATTCCTTATGGTGCGATTAAAAGGATTATTTTCACAAGCAACTACAAAGACGTCTGCTATATTTCAATTCCTTATGGTGCGATTAAAAGATTTATATAAACAATTAGATAATGGTACTATTGTTAAATTTCAATTCCTTATGGTGCGATTAAAAGTATGATACCTAATTTTGCAAAAAACATATAATATTAATTTCAATTCCTTATGGTGCGATTAAAAGGAAGATTTAAAAGCTATAATAGAATGGTATAAGAAATTTCAATTCCTTATGGTGCGATTAAAAGCAGTGGATTTTTAAATGTTCCTTTTTGTATTAAAATATTTCAATTCCTTATGGTGCGATTAAAAGTCTGTTATAAATCTTTGTTCGTATACTTTTGTCTGATTTCAATTCCTTATGGTGCGATTAAAAGAAAGCTACGCATACAAATCTATAACAGGCTAAAGAAATTTCAATTCCTTATGGTGCGATTAAAAGAATAGAGCATCTGCGAAATAAAGATTTAGAAAGCGTATTTCAATTCCTTATGGTGCGATTAAAAGATAGAGAAAAAGTTGAAAAGATTGAGAATAATTTTAATTTCAATTCCTTATGGTGCGATTAAAAGTTTTTATGTTTTTCAACGATTTTAAAAGCTATACCATATTTCAATTCCTTATGGTGCGATTAAAAGTAATTACTGTTAAAATAAATAATCTAATAATTCATCATTTCAATTCCTTATGGTGCGATTAAAAGGAAACATTACTGACATCAAATGATAATTATAGCATATTTCAATTCCTTATGGTGCGATTAAAAG
>JAHDSP010000325.1 GCA_018432645.1 Bacteroidales bacterium
ACTATAGGGCAATATCAGAGAATTGATGATGCTTTAAATGGTTATAGACGAAATCTTTGGTCTGCAGAAAATCTACATGCAACAGGCGTGATAGAAGATGATCCAGTAGAATGTGCTCCTATAGCAGATTTTTTCTCTACTTCACAATATGTATGTGCAGGTTCAGAAGTGAATTTTTACAATTCTTCATTTAATGGTACTGCTACTACTTTTAACTGGACTTTCACTGGTGGTACTCCTGCTAACTCTACTATTGAAAATCCAACAATCGTATACAATACTCCTGGCACTTATCCAGTTACCCTGCAAGTAAGCAATGCACAAGGCACTAATACTATTACTAAAACAAATTATATTCATGTATATAGCACTAGCACTACTAATATAGCACCTATGAGCGAATCTTTCGAGACTAGTTCTATTAATGATTTTATGGTAATTAATGATACTGGCTCTGTATGGCAAATTAATAATGGAATTGGTTACTCTGGTAGCAAATCTATGTATTTACAGAATTTCTCTGGTAATAGTGCCGGTAGTTTAGATGAATTTATTACACCAGAATATGATCTAACTGCTTTACCATCTGGCCATGCAAAAGTTTCTTTCAAAGTAGCTTATGCAGGTAAATATGTTGCAGGTACCATTTTAACTCCAGCAGATACCATTTACGATAAATTGACTGTTTATACATCTAATAATTGTGGCGAAACTTGGCAAAATAGACTATTAAAAAGTGGAGAAAATTTAGCTACTACTAGTCCTTTAGAAACTGAATTTACTCCTAGCTCTACAGATCAATGGGCAGAGTTCAGTTTTATTATTCCATCTAGTTTAGTATCTACTATGGACAATATGAGATTAAAATTTTCTTTTTATTCTAATGGAGGTAATAATATTTACATTGATGACATTAATATTACTTCATTTTCTGACATAAATTCGCAAACTCTTGCAGGTAATGAAATTAAATTGTATCCCAATCCAGCTAATTCTGATACTAAATTGTATTTAGAGCTAAATAATTCATACAATGTTTCTATTCAAATAATAGACATTAATGGCAGGTTAGTCGATGATGTATTCAATAATAAAATGAGTGTTGGCAGCTACGATATTAATATAAATAATGTTGATAATCTAGCAACGGGCGTTTATTATGTGAAAGTGGGATTAGATAATAATGAGACATTCCTGCCATTGGTTAAGCAATAATTATAGTACTATTTTGATCATGTCTTTTAGATGAAAGTTTTTATTTTTGTAAAAAAATAATTATGAAATTATCCAAATTTTCAATTTTAATCATTTTATTATCATTATTATTAGCTAGTTGTAATGTTAGCTGGCATGCTCAATATGAATATCTAAATAAAGTACCTAGAAATGAAGCAGTCGCTATCAATAATGGTGAAATAAACAAAATCAA
>JAHDSP010000535.1 GCA_018432645.1 Bacteroidales bacterium
ACTATAGGGCAATATCAGAGAATTGATGATGCTTTAAATGGTTATAGACGAAATCTTTGGTCTGCAGAAAATCTACATGCAACAGGCGTGATAGAAGATGATCCAGTAGAATGTGCTCCTATAGCAGATTTTTTCTCTACTACACAGTATGTATGTGCTGGTACAGAAGTGAATTTTTACAATTCTTCATATAATGGCACAGCTACGACTTTCGACTGGACTTTCACAGGAGGTACGCCCGCTAGCTCTACCGATGAAAATCCAACAATCACATACAATACTCCTGGCACATATGCTGTTACCTTACAAGTAAGCAATGCACAAGGAACTAACAGTATCACAAAAACAAATTATATTCATGTTTATAGCACCACTACTAATAATACAGCACCTATGAGCGAATCTTTCGAGACTAGTTCTATTAATGATTTTATAGTAATTAATGATACGGGCTCTGTATGGCAAATTAGTAGTGGTACTGGTTATTCTGGCAGTAAATCTATCTATTTACAAAATTTCTCTGGTAATAGTGCTGGTAGCATCGATGAGTTTATCACACCTGCATATGATCTAACTGTTTTGCCATCTGGTCATGCAAAAGTAACTTTTAAGGTAGCTTATGCTGGTAAATATGTGGCAGCAACAATTTTAACAGCTGCTGATACTATTTATGATAAATTGACTGTTTATACCTCTAATGATTGTGGCAAAACATGGCAAAATAGACTATTAAAAAGTGGAGAAAATTTAGCTACTACTAGTCCTTTAGAAACTGAATTTATTCCTAGTTCTACAAATCAATGGGCAGAGTTTAGTTTTATTATTCAAGCTGGTTTAGTAAATACTATGGATAATATGAGATTAAAATTTTCTTTTTATTCTAATGGAGGTAATAATATTTACATTGATGATATTAGTATTACTTCATTATCTGATATAAATTCGCAAACTCTTGCAGGCAATGAGATTAAATTATATCCCAATCCAGCTAATTCTTTTACTAAATTATATTTAGAGCTAAATAATTCATATAATGTTTCTATTCAAATAATAGACATTAATGGTAGGTTAGTCGATGATGTATTCAATAATAAAATGAGTGTAGGCAGCTATAATATAGATTTAAATAATGTAGATGACTTGGCAAATGGTGTTTATTATGTAAAAGTAAGATTAGATAATAATGAAACCCTCCTACCATTAATCAAGCAATAATTATAAAGCTATTTTGATTATTTCTTTTTTAAAAAATTATTTATTTTTGTCAAAAATATAATTATGAAATCATTCAAATTTTCAATTTTAATCATTTTATTATCATTATTATTAGCTAGTTGTAATGTTAGCTGGCATGCTCAATATGAATATCTAAATAAAGTACCTAGAAATGAAGCAGTCGCTATCAATAATGGTGAAATAAACAAAATCAA